>CAWUJM010000005.1:0-58718 GCA_963922685.1 uncultured Gammaproteobacteria bacterium
CCTGCTCGGCCCAGACCAGATAATGTCCCTGTGCCTGGCAATGATCGCGGACTGCCTGCGCAAAGCCGTCATAAGTCTCAGTCCAGACTGCTGCATAACATTGTGCATTCCACGGGTGTTCGTGCGGCTCGTCCGCTTCAGGCTGGGTGTGTAGCAGACATCTGCCGACCCAGGCACAACAGGTATTCTTGTGCATAGCCTTATATTGCTGGTATGCAGTGGAGGGCGTTCATAATAAGTGGACGCTTTTGTCTGACATTAACGATACCAGGCAAATATTTCTTTATTGCCGCACTGAGTCATCATGCTGAAGCCGAAGCGCAATATCAGCTTCTGGCTGGGTTGATTTTTTTTGTCAATGACAGCGAATAAGTATTCTGGTTTATGTTTTTTAAGTAGACAGAATGTGGCACAAAAATATGTGTAGCTAAGCCCCTTTCCTCTCAGTGCTGGTGATAGCCAGTAACCTATCTGGTAAATCCGGAAATAATGAATTAACACGAAACTATAAAAATAATCTGTGCCGGATATACAGTAATAGTCAGCGTAATCCAGATTCTTTCCGAAGTGGCATCGAAAATCAAGACATGCTTCAGAGTTTTTTGCCAATGAGTGTATAAGGTCTGATTGATAAATTTTTCTGGCCTCAATCGTATTATCCATGATAAGCTGCTTGATTCATTTTTTTATATATCCGGATATACTCTATCATAATAATCTTCTCGCTCGGCATGAGTTGGAAACTTGTTTTTCATCATATAATCTGACCACTGTTTTGTGATCTCTTCTTCAGTGCATGCTTTTATTAAGAAATCCTGTAGTTTTTCCTGCACCGTTTTGATGGCTACAGGTGACATATCAGCATGAATCAGGATTTGTTCTATTTCATCATCAGGACTGGAAACGCCACGGAAACTATGATGGAAACAGAAAGGAAAATAAGCTGTAAATTTTTCGTCACCCTTAGCATCATGCATATAAGGTTGATTGTCATAGTTCTCACGAAGAATAACTCTTGCACCTCTTCTGATTTCTGGTATCCAGAAATCTAACACGACAGGGTTATATTCTTCCTCAACATCTCTTTCACAGTCTTGCAGAGGCACACATTTTTTAGACAATACTTCACCTAAAGCTTCTTGCGCTACTTGTGTCCAAAATAATTCCAACATCAAAAATGATGCGTCATTTTTACGAAAATCAGAAAATGGGAAGAGGGGGTGCTTTTTAATTTCTGATAATTTCATAATAAACTCTAAGCAATAAAATTTGGAGAACAGCCAAAACTATCAACATCAAGTCTATCCCCTGTGCCATCATCTTTACCACCTGGATACTTGGACTTCTTGCTAAGAAATCCACCATGACGTGGTCGTGTACTAATAAATCTATCAAGCTTAACTTTTGCCGGGGACAGCCGCTTTATTTGCGTTTTTGTTAAGGTGCCTAAAACACCGGTCGATAGCCCCAGACCTTGGGAAACTGTAACAGGAGAGGGCTTTACTATTGGTGGTAACCCTCGTGCGGTAGAGCCACGTGTGCCTCCGATTATCATGCCCTGAGCATGAATTCTGACTGTCCATTGACGACAGGGTTGTCTTGCTGTGTCTGTTATCGTTCTTGTTGTGCTATCAGTGCGTGTGCGACTGCGGCTCATTTCATGAACAATAACACCGCCTATAATGACACTACCTGTAACGACAACGGCATAAGCAATCCATCCCGGTGGACCAAATGCCAGTAGTGGAGCGGCTGGTGCTGCGGCTGCCATTATGTATCTCCTTGCAGACGGGTTATCATGGTGAAGCTTAATACCAACTGCCGTGTTTTGGCATCTGGTGATAAAAACGGGTTTTTAGTGACATAATCAAAAGCTTTTTCTTGCAGTATATTAATGCCTGTCCGATAAATGATACTCATAATCGCACTGGCTTGCATGATGTCTGATATTTGTAGTTTGTAAAGATTTCTCGCGATGCCAAAACGTTTAGATCTTGGCATAATTTCTATTTTTTTAAGGAGCTCAGGTTCTTTTTCCCGTAGTGTGTTATCTACATCCTTCATAAGCTGGATAATATGCTTATATCTGATATGAGAGATCAGGATGGCTTCAAGTTTATGCTCAATTCTGAATTTGGACTGGTTCAGAAAAGGTTCTGTTGGTATATATGTTATTAACTTACTTTTATTCGGGTGATAAAGAAATATTTTTGTTGTGGTAGTGAGAAAAAATACGTGAGCATATTTTTCTGATGTCTGCAGATATTTACCCATCGGGTAAAAGGTTTCCGGATCCCAGAACCGAAAAAACAGCCATTCCTGAGTGTGTTCGACCTGCACCCGAACAAACGGATGAAAATGCGCCCAGACAGCGTCCATATCGGCTGTTGTTCGCACCAGGATACCGGTGCCCTGCTGCCAGTGGTGGGCGAAGAAGTCGATATGGAAATTCGGCACCTGTCGGCGATCATCCCAGGCACCTTCCGGTAGTGTCATATCGACCAGATAGGGTGCGACCTCGCGCAGGTCTTCTGCCCTCTGCGGGCGGACTAAGCAGCGTACCGGCACATCCTGCAGATCCAGATCAAAGATACCGGAGATACGGGTGCGCAGAGTCGCGTCCACAATCAGATAAGTCCGCAGAGGTGCCTTTGGGTCAGATTGTCCGAACAGCAGGTCTTTCAGTTCGGGCACAATCCAGTCCTGCGCCCAGCGGGGCTGATCGGACTGATCCGGCAAAGGCGGGATCACGTGTTCGGTGATCTCCAGATAAGCGGGCTGCGGTGGGGATTGACCGGCCTCACCGCGCGGCATGAGCGGGCTGAGCGCAATGCCGTGATTGCCATCAACGGTCTTTGCCAGATCAATCAGGGTATTGTGATGACCGTGCCGGTGCAGCCAGTCCAGAATCGGATACACCTGCTCGGCCCAGACCAGATAATGTCCCTGCGTCTGGCAATGATCGCGGACTGCCTGCGCAAAGCCGTCATAAGTCTCGGTCCAGACTGCTGCATAACATTGTGCATTCCACGGATGTTCGTGCGGCTCATCCGCTTCGGGCTGGGTGTGTATCAGACATCTGCCGACCCAGACATTGTGCGCCATGTGTGTTGCTCCTTTTCTGGTCACTGATGGTCGGTGATTACACCAACGCCGGAATGAATTTTGTGCTCCAGTAGAATATTGTCAGGCTACCCAGCAGCAGTCCCAGTGTCCGTATCAGGCCTGTGCGACTGATAAATATCAGTACCAGACTGCACAAGAGCGGGATCAGGGTGATGGCGGCTGTCATACCGGCATCCGGATCCGGTGGCAGATGCTGGATTTGTGGGTCAGCCAGCATCCAGGCATAGCGGTTTGCTGGCATCGCCATGATCCAGAGTCCGCTCAGTAACAAAAGTATCAGTAGCAGGCTGTGTTTGAGGTATTGCCGGAGAGTCCACTGGTGTCGTGTCTTCAAACGTTTCATTATTGCCCTCCATTTGATGGCAGGTGCAGGGTAGTTATGTCGGATAAGCTCATAAAGATGTTGAGTAACAACCAGTCATCACGATCTGTCTCCAGGTAATGCTGGCAGGTATGTGTCATTCTGTGCGCAGCGAAGCGAAGTCGCAGCATCTATCTGATTTGCTGCCAATCTATCCAGTCTGCCTCTTGATTATGGATTCCGCGACTTCGCGCGGAATGACGTGCTGACCTGATTGACGTAGAGGTAACCATTCGTAGATATGTTTTTACTGTCTGGGTGGGGCAGTGGCGGTAATCGCGGCTTGCAGGCGTTGCAGGTAGCCGGGTTCCCATTCGGCGACGGTCATGTTTTTCAGGCGTCTCTGGGTGGTCAGTAGCAGGTCATGGGCCAGGTTGGGCAGCTCGGCTGCCTGGAGTTGTTCGCTGGCCAGGAGCTGCAGGTAGCTGTGTTCTCGCGGGGTGTCGTGTTGTTGTTGCTGTTGTTCGATCTGGGCCAGCACAGCACCGATGCCTTGTTTTTGGCGGGTCTGATCGAGGCTGTGTTGTTGCGCAGCCCATTCCGGCAGGCTGGCGGTGGCTGCTGCCGGGGCCTCTGTCGGTTGGTTGGCCGGGGGTTCTTCGGGAGGTGTCAGATGGGCCAGGTCGGCCTCGCTGAGGAAGGGTTCACCTGTGCGAAAGAAGCTGTTCTGCAGGGTGGGCAGTCGTTGCAGGATCGCTTGAGTGCTGGTGCGTATTGCCTCGGCGACCCGGTCCAGACTGAGTTGTTGTGCCATGGCGACTGCGAGGCAGGAGCCTTGTAGCCAGAAAGGACTGGCGGCAACGCTTTGTTCCAGGCGTTGCAGGTGTTCGATGGTGACGGTGCGGCGGGTCAGGTGTTCCTGATAGTCGCGCACCCGGTCACCGGGTGGTGCACTCAGTTCGGTAGACCCGTGCGGGTCGGCGGGTGGTGCTGGTTGATGTGGGTGGCCTGTTGCAGCAGCAGACGTCTGGTCTGGCGCGCTTCCTGCGCATCGGGCGGGGCAGCAGTGGGTGATGCTGGTTGGGCGGTCGGTGTGGTCTTGGGCGTGGTTTGTCGGGCCAGCGTGTTCAGTTGCTGATCCAACTGTGCCAGATTGGCGGCGATTTTACGCTTTTTCAGGGCCTTGCCGAGTTGGGTGCGAGCCTGTTGTAGTGGGGTGGGGTCGGCTGGCGGGCTGTTTTCCAGAATGCGCGGTGCTTGTTTGTCGATACGGTACAGGATCTGTTCGACCAGGCGGCGGCGGTGTTTGCTGCCGCTGTTGCCGGGCTTCGGGTAGGCCTGTTGCCAGTAGGTCTGCAGGTAGCCATCCAGCAGTTGCAGGCTGTCGGTCAGGCCATCGCTGCCACGCCGGATCAGCCAGTAGGTGATCTGGTGGCTGAGGACGCGGTAATGTTTGGCCTGTTGGGTGAGCAGTTGTTGTGCCAGTTGGTTGACCCGTTCCCAGTCGATGCTGTTCTGGTGCAGGGTGCCGTACTGGCGCATCTGTTGTTCCAGTGCCTGATAGTCGGCATTGTCTTCGTCGGCCTGTCCGGTCGGTTTGTCGCCCGGAATCGGAGCCAGCAATTGATCGATCATGGCTGCCGCTCCGGTATCTTGTGCCGGGTGCCGATCAGGCCCGGGTGCCAGTGGCAGGCATGTGCCAGTTGTCGCAGTCTGCTGGCAAGATCGGTCAGATCAAAGCGCAGGCCGTCCAGGACGGTGGTATCGCTATGCAACTGGATATAGGGGGTGTGTTGTAGCTGGCGGATGCGGTGGATGCTGGGCATGCCGCGCCCGCTGGCGATGATCTGACCATTGCCGCGGATGTGCCAGGGTGCCTGGCTGCGCAGATGACCTGCGGCGTCCAGAATCTGCAGGCTGACAGTCTTGCCCTGCAGGGGTTCGGCCAGAATGATCTGCAGTTGCGTGATATTGCGCTGGCAACTGAGGGCCAGGATCGGGCGGGTGCCGACGGCACCGATCGCCGGGGTGGTGATCAGGACTTGTTGCTGACCACTCTCCGCATGTTCCATCTGGCTGTTGAGCAGCAGTGGTGCGTCTTCGCTGCGGCGTTGGCCTTCCTGGGTGCGGATATGGTCGAGCAGGGTGGGTTCACGCGGCGTGATTGGCGCGGGCAGGGTGACCGGATGTACCGGAGTCTGCAATAAGGTGTCGTAGCAGGTCAGACGTGCCAGCGGCATGGGTTCGGCCTGGCAGGTGGCGACATCACCCGAGTTCAGGGTGATGGCGGGCAGGCTGAGCGGGCTGAGTAGCAACAGGCTGAGGGTGATGCGTTTCATAGTGGTGTCCGGATGGCATATTGTTGGCATTTGTGCGCCAGGGTGCGTTTCGGCAGTCCCAGGCTGGCGGCGGCGCGGGCGCGGTTGCCGTGGTAGCGGTGCAGGCGTTGTTCGATCAGTTGTTTTTCAAATTGCTGGCGAGCGGCCCGCAGGTCGGTGATGTGTTGCGTATCGTCTGACTCGGGCACTTCCGGGGTGAGCGGTGGGTGTCGGGTCGGATCGGTCAGATAATGGTGGACGATGTTCTGCAGTTCGCGCACATTGCCCGGCCAGTGGTGTTGTTGCAGGCGGGCCAGGATATCTGCGGCCAGTGGCGGATGATGTTGCCCATGGGTCTGATTATACTGGCCAATCAGGTGTCGGGTGAGTGCCGGGATATCCTGGCGGTGTGCCCGCAGCGGCGGCACCTCCAGGTGTTGCTGGGCGATGCGATAGTACAGGTCCTGGCGGAAGCGTTGTTCGCGGATACGTTCGCGCAGCGGTGCATGGGTGGCACTGAGCAGACGGAAGTTGGCCTGGCGTTCACGGGTTTCACCCAGGCGGCGGTAGGTCTTCTGTTGCAGGACGCGCAGCAGGATGGCCTGCAAAGGCAGCGGCATGTCGCCGATTTCGTCCAGAAACAGGGTGCCGCCGTCAGCCGCCGCGATCAGGCCTTCGCGTTGGTGGGTGCTGCCGGTATAGGCCCCTTTGCTGGTGCCGAACAGCTCGGCTTCAATCAGGTGTTCCGGCAGGGCGGCGCAATTGACCGCGATAAAGGAATGTCTGGCGCGTGCGGAATGCTGGTGGATCAAGGTGGCGACCAGATCTTTGCCGCTGCCGGTTTCGCCCTGAATCAGGATGTTCTGTTCGTGCTGGGCGGCGCACTGGATGCCGCGCTGTACCGCGCGGCTGGCGGCATCGGTACCGATGTAGCGCGCCGCGATCTGGTTTTGTTGCTCAGTCTGGTGCTGGTGTCTGGTCTCGTTGTGGCGATGTTGTTGTTGCTGGCGTTGTGCCTGGTACTGGCGGGTGTACTGTTTTTGCTGTTGCAACAGGGCAGCGAACAGACGCAGCTTGCTCGTCCAGGTGGCATCTGGTGTTGTCTCTGCGGGTATATCGAACAGGAGCAGGATGCCTTGTGGTGGCTGGTGCGGTGCGGATTGCAGGACTTCGACCTGCAGGTACAGATTGTGCGGGTGTTGTTGTTGCAGGGCGCGCCAGGCAGTGCTGTCGATCACGCGTCCGTGCAGCGGGAATGCGGCTTGGCGGGTACGGTTACGGTAGCTGTGGCTGAGTGGGTGGTTCAGATCGTCCAGTGAAACGGCGGGAAAATCCTGCCCGGTGGCTGCCGTTGCGCACCATTGTAAGCCGGGTTCCAGATGCTGGCCGGTGATGTCCGGTGTGTATAGCTGATAGATTCTGGCGGTGCAGGCCGGGTACAACAGTTGCCGGATACATGCCTGCAGCGGCTCGGTATCGGTCAGGATGGCCGGTAGCTGGTCGAGCAGTATCCGGGTTGCGTTGCTCATGGCGGGCTACATCGGGTGTTCGGCGTGCTGCCGGATGAGTTGGATCGTGGCAGTGGGTATGCCCCAGGCTTGCAGTTGGTTCAGTACCCGGATGGGTTGATATCGGTAGTGATTCGCTAGCAGGTCAATCAATTGCTGCGCAATGCTGGCATCCGCATAGGGTATGGCTGAGATCAAGGTATCCAGCGCACGTGGGTTATTGCTGGCGTAACGGTTGAGCAGGGTGATGTAGGGTGGGGTGAAGCTGATCGGAAACCCGGCCTCGGCATGCAACTGCCACAATGCGATCTGTGCTTTGCCGGTGGGCATGTTAGCCAGGAAGGTTTGTATGGCTTGCGGGCCCAGTTGTTGTCGGGCCGACAGATAGTGGTCGCAGAGGTTGGCCTCCGGATCTTTGGCTGTGCGGATCCGGAGGGTTTGTAGTTGCTGATCAGTGAGCTTCAGCTCACCCAGCAGAACGCAGGCGCGATAATGTTCGATGCCCTGATAGTGTGGCAGTCGGGCATACAGGTCAGTGGCTACGGTAGGCGGTGGCTGGCTGGCACAGCCGATCAGGCTGATCAACAGGCAGAGCATGGAGGTATATTTCATCTGGTGTTCCTCAGAGATGTGGGTGTTGGCCAGAGTAGCCGACGGTTCTGGCCATCATCCAGATAGAGCACATTTGTCTCGGGCAACAGCGTGTGGCTTTTGCCCGGTATATCGTCGTCCTGCGCTGGCTTACTGTGCATGTGTTGCAGGTGATAGCTGATGTTGGTCAGGCAGTGGGTTTTATTTTCTCCGCGATACACGGAGAGTCGGAGCTTGAAGATATTTTATGACGTATTGATCGTGGCAGAATAATGCACCCGGTAGAAGCATCGTTTGTCCGATTATCGCCATGTATCTGAAATGAGTGACGGCCTAGGGCACGGTGTTCGATCGGAGTCAATGGCAGTACGTGGGGACCTGTTGTATTGCTGTACTGTGGTTCGCCTATGCGATAGCGTCCGGCCGGAATAAGGGCTCAGATTTGCGGCACCTTCCATTGACGGGTTGTTACGAGCTGAACCGTAGCCTGAGTATCCCGTAGCAATATACATTCCATTGTGGTGAAGTGTGTACTGGTACTCTGGCTGTATTGCCATGGCATAAAGGCTTCCCTTTTTGTTTTAGGTGCTCGATTGTTTGTATAGTCTGGCGGAAATCGGTTATCAGTTTTATCGTGAGGGCAGTTTGTAAAAAGTTCCTCAATTCAAAATTATTGCAGAATACTGATCTGGTCATCACCCAAAAAGTTTTTATCAATAAGTTCCTTTTTTGCTGATTCAGCATTTTTGGAAAAGAATAATATTCTCAGATTTTCTTTTGCCCTAGAAAAGCAAACATAGGCAAGTTTTCGGCTTTTGTCTTTTTGACTATCTGTTGGCTCCTTCCCAGCAGTTTGTGGGGTGAGTGTTTTTGCAAAACTATATTGATGCCATGCTGCTTCAACATCATCAAAAACAACCAGTACATCTTTATATTCTTCGCCTTTTACACCATGCTGAGTGCTGAGTGGGGTATTGCCAGTGACAAAATCGACATAATTTTTAATCTCTACAGTTTTCATGGTGAAAAACTCGTCTGCCAGCCAATCGCTTTTATCCACAACGTGATCTGAGTTTTCTTCATCAAATTCTTCTGTACGCGGAGAACGCTCTAGGTGATCTGCCATACGCTCCGAAAAGTTCAATAAACGGTTTTTTTGGCAATAATTCAATATTTCACGGACTGTAAGATGATCCCATAATTCAACTAAAGCCTCAGTGTGCGTCAGCACTTGTTTCATAATATCTTTCAAGGGCTTTTCTGCATTAACGCCTTGAGGGTGAAATTCAGCCGACACATCTCGAAAAATATGAATAATATCTTTATCTCTATTTTGTCTGTGCGCTTCAACTACTGGAACTAGAAACTCAATGAATGGCTTGAGTAAAGCGTGTGACCCTGCTTCGTATTCTCCTTGGGCTTTCGAGGACGCATATTTTCCCGTAAACAAATTGTTTAGACTGCTAAAGTTCTGTCGGCGGGCAATCATTTGTCGCACCAAGAATAACCTTTTCATGCCTTCTCGTGATGACCACTGCCAATTTTCAAGAGCTTCATCAAATTTTTGTGTCACAAAATTAATTTGATCATCGGAATATTTCCTACGTTCCCCAGAAGGCTCTGGAGCTTGAACAATGGTCATTTCCACGCTACCAATTATTTCTTTGTTTGCTCCTGCGGCAGTTTGCTCAACATCGGTTCGGAACGCATTGAGAAGAGTTAAGACGCTCGTTGAGCAACGAAAATTCTCAGTTTTTGTAATTTTCTGTGAACCGTCTGGAGCAGAGAATGACCCCGCACGCTTGTCGTAAATTTGCTGCATAGGATCACCAAAATAGCCGATTATGGGCAAGCCGTCCTCGGCGCATACTGCATTCAGTGCTTCGACGACGTTTTCAAAAGTATCTTGGGCTTCATCAACAAAAATATAGGGGTATTTATAACCAAGCACTTTACGTAAAATTGGCTTATTTGAAATAAGATATGAAGCTAAATCAATCATATCATCATGGTTGATGATGCCCCGTTCGTAGTTACTTGAGGTTGCTTCGGTGTATTGGAACTCGCTCACATCATCAATAGCAGTCAATGCAGAGGTCAATCGTTCTACTTTTTCCCTCGCTTTGAGGGCGGTTTGACTTTGCCCGCCTTTGTCCTTCTTTTCAGCTTTGGCAATGTGATCAGGAATGATTTTAGATTTTAATGCCTCACGAATATCGCCTTGAAATCTTGAAATTTCATCCCATAGGAAACCGTGCAACGTTGAGATTAAGAACAGATTATCAAACTTTAGGCGAGAAGAAATTACCTCGACCGCCCTATTTGTGTAGGTAATGCAGACAGTTTTTTGCCCAGTTTTTCGCAGCTCTTTGCCTTTCGTTTTTTGAATATGTTTTAGTGCTTCGACAAGAGAAGTGGTTTTGCCTGATCCTGCACCAGCAATAACTGAAAAAGATTGTGCGTCTTCAAGACACTGAATAATTTCAGCATCGGCTGTTGTTGGTATCAAGGAGTTTATCATAATGTCGTGTCTGTGTTTTGAGTCGATGGGTTGAGTTTTTTATCAAGCCATTCCAGACCATTAGAAATATATACAGGGGTCTGCCAATCTACCTCTCTGGATAATAAGTCGAGCGCAAATTTAGTTTTTTTGAAACTTCCTTTACGAATATGATCATAGACATTTTGATATATTCTCTCGTGATCGTCGGGTATTTCGATACCAATACTTAAAAGGCCATTTTGAAAAAGTTGGAGGTTTTCGTACACAAAGGTTTCTTCCAAGGTGCGCCCGTGGAACGAATGTTCTGCATTGTCGATAGTTGCCGTTACAGATCGTTGGAACGCAATATATCTGTTATCATTTGACTGCTCATTTGCGCCAACTGAAAGACCGTTCAGATCGGTAATGGAAGGCGTGTCCATAAAGAATGATTTCAATGTTGCGTTTGAGGTTTCCGCCCCCGCTTTATCTGCCCGACAAGCTCGTTGGCTATTTTCAGGGTCGACTGAATCAATATCTGTTATCACCAAGTATGGAATGTGCAAGAATTTTAGAAGTCCTGCAAAACATGACGCATAAGCGCCGCCGACCTCTAGTATCGTTAGATAGTTGGCATTTAAGTCGGGTGCTGTTTTCTTAATCATTTCAGGCAATAGCAATCGTTCAACAGTCCCCTCGATTAAGATTGCCGCATCAGCAAAAAATAGATCACAGTGCGTAAGCTTGAGGTATTTCTGCAAAAAATTGATATCCGCATCAGTTTCTTGTGGTTCAAAATCTCCCAAGCTATGAATGGTTGTCCCGTCTGATTTTTGTGTTTCAAATCCTGCATTGCTCTGGCAACGGCGAAAATAGCGGACTTTTGAAAATTCCGTAGCCTCTAGGATATGAGGCGAGTGGGTTGTAATGGCTAATTGTGGGGGATCCAATTTTTCAGGAGATGATTTACTAAGCAAGTCCCACATATTCTTGATGAAAGTCTGCTGAACTTGAACGTGTAAATGCACCTCTGGTTCTTCAATAAAGATCACCTGACAAAATGGTCGGTCTTCTTTGGTATCTATCCATTGACGGTGATAATGATCAATTTGGACAGCTAAAAAAACGAGGTTCTTAAAACCAAGTCCGTTGTATGCTTCGGGTAAATCATGATCGTTCCCAGGGTCGTTGTAGAATAATTCCGTGTTTCCTTTGAGAGCATCCTGTGGACTGAGAGAGGATACAATTTTTAGTTTCCTATCATGTACAGGAGGAACGCCCAAACCTTGAATAGTCTTCATCAAACGCTCAAAGCTTTTTTTATAGTGATCTGAAAGCTTTTCATTGTTCTCATCAATGATACTAATAGCTGAATCAGCGTTTTCAGCCTGATCCAAATTGTGTTTGTAATAAGATGCAAACGCTCCTGACAATTTATTACTGCCCGAAGTATTATCATCATCAATATTCCTTTGAGCATCAACAAAATCGACTCGAAGAAAACGCTTCAATATTTTTTTCCGTTGCTTTGGTCAATGGGCGTTACAGTCGGATCGGAAACCGTATTTTCAAGAGAGGAATACATCACTTGAAAGTGTTTTTTTAGATTATTCTCAAGTCCAAGAAAGTGACTCAAAGAACGACGTTGAGAGGCCTCCTCTTGTTCAGGAAATGTGGCATTATAATCTTCTATAAGGCCTTCGCGCGACTTTAGTTCAAGTGAGCAACGAATGCCGATTTCTGAAAAATCTGTAGATATACTGGTAGCGAGCAGGATTGCTTGACCATAGCTAACCTTTTCGGGATCAACTGAAAACCACAAATCTAGCTGAATACAGGGTAATACATCAACTTCTTCACCTTCTCCAAACGCATCATACAGAGCAATCACTGATGAAGAAAAGTCGTGTATCTTAAAATCTCGCTTCTCAAGAAAGCTACGAATGATAACAATAGCAGATGTTTTTCCGCTGTTGTTTGGCCCAACAAAAATAGTGTTATCTTCTTCTAAACTGATCGACACATCTTTTAATCGTCTAAAGTTTTCAACACGTATCCGACTAAGTTTCATCTGTCCTTTCCTTTGTGATGTGCTTGTGGTTTGGTTCGTTGGAGTATCTGGTGTATTTCTGAGTGTAATAAGGTATCGGATAATATACTTTTATCGGTGCAGAGTAGCTCCAGACTAAATTTTGTTTTCTTCGCCATGAAAGAGGTTTGCTGCATTTTACCGGCAGACCCGTCCAGGACACGGGTATCGGCTGTGATCCTGCCGAGCAGATAATGTTCGGTATCAACCGGCTGTGTTGTATGAACGATAGTTATCGTGTAGTAGGGTCGGGATAAACGTCGTACTATCATATCGCCTTGATTACCGCGTGCTGCAGATGATTCCGTGGATGCTTCTGCATAAGATATCAATGAAATATGCCTGATAGTATTTTCTATTAACGCAGATGGAAGACAGGCTGCTGTCGCACTTGATGCAGCTAGCAGTATCAAATAGACAGGTAGTCGCCATTTTTTCATGGTATGCGTTTCTTTTCATATTCCGGTTTGTTAATCGCATAAGGCTTCAGATTATTTTTAATAATTCTGAGTGCTTCGTCTCGGAATATGTCGCCTCCGGTATGCTGAACTAAACAGGCTACACGGTTCTTGTTATTAGTAAAAACAATAGATTGTTCATTTGTATCAGGAAAACTGGTGCCTCCCCAGTGAATAAAAAATAATGTTTTTTTTATGTTGTTGGAAACAACTGAAACGGAGTTTATACAATAGTAAGAAGCGCAGAATTTTTCATCTGTACGAATTGCCTCATAGTCTGCGATATATTTTTTTTGTAAGCCCGGCCCTTCTATGGTTTCAAATTTGGATTTATTTTTATATTTCCAGCTCGTACTATGTATCATGCTGATAAATTCCAGAGCATTATCCAGATTACATGTTGCTATGACTTTGTCGGATACTATAAAAACAAGAAATATTGTCGCAAACAGCTTATATTTCAACATAAGTATTTCCGTTATATATGAATGTTTTGCCACTTTTATATAATTTCAGAAGTTGCTGTGTGCTTTTATTGGTATTTAATTGAAAATGTGGCTTGTCAACGAATTTCTTCCATCTTCCTCCCCATTCCAGTTTTAGTGCATCGCCTACTTTTATCGCATCGCTATAATCGTTTCCCCAATTAATTCCACTTCCTTTTATTTCGTAAATATCGACAGCTAGTCCATAATTATGATTACTTTGCCCGCCTTTTGCATTAGTGACTACCTTTCCTTTTTTACCCGTAGTTCTTCCTTTGGCATAAAGTGTATTCTGTTCTGCAAAGGTGCGATATGCCTGAGCAACTCTGAATTTTTTTATAACATTCCTCAATTTTATTGATAAATATAAAAAAACTATGTCTGGCTTTCGGGTGTAACGTACGTAACCTGGCACTATATTTTTTATCCCATATATCGAAGTCAGTCCACCAGAATGTTGTGGTTGCTGGTTAATTCTGAGAGCCACAGGTTATCGTGATAGTTTGTGTCCATGTTTCATGTATTTTGGTCTCAGCGGGAACCTGTAAATATTGATCTGTTGTATTTTGTGCTGTCCATGGTACCGCAGTACCATCAGGTATGGTGCCATCGGGATCAATGACCTTATAACGACCTGCCATTGTGTTGTCTTCGGCTTGTGTTGCATCAACTTGTGCTTGTGTTATCGGGTCTGGATCTACGCGTAATTTGCCATGCCGGATCTGTGGACGAAATGTTATCTGGTACTAGCTAGGCGGGAAACCTGTATCACCACCAAGCAATATTCGTGGATTACCGTTTCTCAGGGCAACGCTGGGAATGTGTGCTTCATCGAAATCGTCGGTTGCAATGGCTGTATACCGAATGTCTTCCTGTAGTATTTGGGTTTCCTAGTCGTTTTCGAGCTTGGATAATGTTATCTGACCACTTACAGCAATCTGTGCAAAATGCATATAACGGCTGCGTATCTCAATCCAGCCTGTGCAGGGTTGTGTGGTTTGTTCCGGGTCATTATGACCGCCCTGAACTTCTGCTTGGGCTTCTGCAGCAGCGGTAATGCTTTTGGTTTCAGAGCCCTCTGCGGCAGCGGTGATGCCCTGTTGCCCGGTTTCAGGGTCTGGCGTGGTCGGTGCTGGTATCGGTGTATCAGTACGTCTGCCAAAGATCTTCTGTAAAAATTTTCTGGACATCAGGTTTGCTCCAGCAGGCCTTCGTCAATGTAATTAGTGTTTCTCACAAGGTATTTCCGGGTCAGTTATTTGATTGATATGACACCGTATAAATCTGCAGAACCTGTCTGCTTTTATCGATAGCAGCTAAGTAGCGACCATCATTCGAAATGGCATATTTCTCAAGTGTTAAACGACCTAGATGAGTCCCTGCTGTTGTGGAGAAGATATCTACCAGCATGGGCTTATCGTCGCTGACATAACGGCCAATCAGTAAGATCTGACCATTGCCGGAAAATTCTGGCATGTCCAGTTCAAACCGAACAGGTATTGTAGAGATATGCGTTCCAGGGAACTGCCAAAGCAGGTAGTGTTGTATTGATTCAGCGACTAACATCGCATAGTTTCCTGTCGGATCAGTAACAGCAAAATGTTGTGTTTTGGCCCACATCGGGTGATGCAGCATCTTCTGGTTGACGATATCGAAGATGACTAGGCCAGAGCCGATGACGGAATAATCGAAATAAAATAAATATTTGCCATTACATGATATACTGATCTGGTCGGTATAATATGGCATATCTGCAGGTAGAAATGAACGTAGATTGAAGGTTATTTGCTGATGGTCTTTGCCAGATAAAGTGATCCCGCCGTGTTCATCTGAGTGCATGTCAGGGGGACTGCAATACGAATAATTCTGATATTTTTCAGAGACAGGCAATTCAGCACCTGCAGATGAAAAAGCCTTTGATTGAGCGGTATACTTAATTAAAAAATTCTGTTTGCCATAAGGCAATATGCCCAGTATATTTTCTGTCTGCACAGGAACTTCCTGGCTCAATAAGACATAATCCTTATTTTCCTGAGAGCAGGCAATAGTCGGCAATATCAGTATATAAGTCAGACTGATATAAACAATGCGATGGATTCCTGACATAAGGTTATTCCTGCATCACTTCACTCGGCACAATCCGGGCTTTCAGTTGTGTCTTTGTTAAGGCGGTTTTCGGTTCTATAACACATGACCAGACAGCACCTTTGATACGAAATTTATCGTTATCTGCACCTTCTGTCTCTCCGTTGTAGTACACGTGACGTCCTTTATCACCAGAAGCCTGATTGATTTCCTGTTCTGCATTTGAATAACTGGATGATGTGTTTTGGTTGATAGCCTCATTCAAACGTCTTTCTGTCGTGTTGTCCGGGTCAATACGTCCATCACCACGATTACCCTGATAACGCAGAATGGCTTGTATAGTCTGATCCTGAGTGTTGGCAGGGTTAACGGCGGCACCAGGTGATCCCTGATAGTAGCCTAATTTTTTAAGGACCATCTGTACGGCAAGCACATCATCCGGCTGGTTAATGTTTGCGGCGTCATTATTTCTCTGGGCTCCTACAGCGGCCTGGATATTCAGATTGCCGTATATTGAGTCTGGTGAGGATAAGGTACCATAAGGGTCATTAAAAATAAGCCATGCTGTTTGATTGTCATGTGATACCACTGCACCGGTGGCGACCATAACATGGCCATAGGTAGTGGCAACGGTTGAAGTGATGGTCGGGATTCCTTTTGCGATTAAAGCTCTGATGCCATCTGCATAATCACTCGGAATGGAATATGCATTATTCCCTCCTGTAGCACCCTGATGCACACGATAAGTATCTGATGTTGATGCATCGACAAGTGCCTGCATGGTTTGCCTGTAAAGGTCCCAGCGTTGCCATGCTCTAGGAAACTTAGTTAAAGATATCCTAGGGTTTCTGGTATGTGCTGTCTGCATAATATGTAGCCGGGTAAGTGGTGTGCGAGTTTCTGTGTCATCGGTACCTTTTGAAACGTGTTGTATATTCCAGTAACCTGCCAGCATTTCGCCGGATGTTGGCATACAGAGTACATTTCCTCTGTGAACAGTATTGTTAATTTTTTCGCTGCCATTATTCTGATTAACGTAGGGTACATTCAGTGCAAGAGTAGCCATTTTTGCAGTGATGATCAGGTGTGGTGTGCTGGTACCTTCCGGTGTTTTTATAATAGCCAGTTCGTCTCCGGGGTAATGATCAATAAAATTCTGATCTCCGGGTAGTTGGCTGCTACCCATACCAAATACGTCCTGAATCTTTGATATAAAATTACTGGCCTGACTCGCTGTTACAGTACCTGCCGCTATATCCAGATTATTAACAGATATTGTAAATTCTTCTCGTTTTAAGCGTTTTGTATTATTTTGGTAAATGATTTTAAAATATGCGATTCCCCCGCACATAGAGACTTTCCCGGAGGCTATCCCTGTTTCTGTCGTATTCTTCCAGAATGTGTTATCGATTTCTATGCGTGCATTGTTGATCGGAATATTACCAACTCGTGTTGTCACAATGACTTTTATCGGCACAGGGCAGTTTTGTGTGGTTTGTTCCGGATCATTATGACTGCCCTGAATTTCTGCCTGGGCAGCAGCGGCGGCGGTGATGTTCTCGGTTTCAGGGCCGGGTGTGGTCGGTGCCGGTATCGGTGTGTCGGTGCGTTTGCCAGAAGTTTTCTGTAAAAATTTTTTAGACATCAGGTTTGCTGCAGCTGGCTTTTTTCAATGTAGCCAGTGTTTTCACGAGGTATTTCCGGATCAGTTATTTCATTGATATGACACGGTATCAATCTGCAGAACCTGTCTGCTTTTATCGATAGCAGCTAAGTAGCGACTATCATTGGATATAGCATATTTCTCAGATGATGAATACTCCAGCTTGTCAGATGTGATTATTTCTTTTTTCGGGTAAACCTGACCCAGGTCGGATAAACGTTTTCTCCGGTATGGACTATGAGAGATGACCATACCAGATGGTTATCTCTCAGGCATAAAATAAACTCATTTTTTTTACCTTTTTCAATGAAAAAGTCTCCACGGGTCTTGAGTATGAAACACTGGGAGTCGATGGGCTTCAGGACATCCTGTTGCTCAAGATTGGTGTTAATTCGCATACGATCAAATACAAAGGTATAAGATATCGTGATATCAGCTTTCTGTTTTTTAATGATCAGGCTACCGGATAAACGATTTTCATCGACACCTGTGGTTTGCCAGTTGCCTGATATCGTATGATTCGCATCTGCGGATTGGCAAAATGCTGACGCAGTCAGCAGAATCAGTAAAAAAGTTGTATATTTAGTAAGTGTCGAATTCATTAGCACGGTTTATCCATCCTCTTAAAAATCTTTGCTGACTTGAATTGTTACTGACAATAGTTCTGAATCTGGCGATTCTCTGTTCCCGAAAAGTCCGGTATAGTTCAGCAACTCTGTTGAGTTCAATAAGCCTGTTAGTAGCTGCAATAGTTGCAGGCCCAATATTACCATCCTCAATAAGTCGATGATCTGCTTCAATCGTTAAGGCATTGACTGAGCGTTGTAAAACAATGACACCACCACCATTGTATGCTGTATCAACATATTGTATAGCCATAGGATAATTATGGATTTCATCGGCTCTGTACCTTCGCCAGTATCCTTCTGAAAATATCTGATATACCTGTTCTTCTGTAATATGTCTCAGGGTATCTATCGTGGGTTCTATGCCAAATAAGGATCGAGCGTATCGTTCCCAGGTGCCTATGGTAATGCCCATGTTGGTTGCTCTGCCTCTGTCAGCAGGATCATTCACAAAGCCACCTTCTAAGTTCAGCAAATGGTTAAAGGCAAACGCTCTGGGAGAACAATAATGTAGCCATTGCATCCTGATACGAACAGGCTGATCACGGGATGCGCAGTGCATTAAGAATCTTCGGCTGTTCCATGAGCCATTGTGATCAGTGTTTGCCACACGTTCCTCAGTGACTTCTGAGTGCTGGTTAATGGTATCATTCTCGCCTACCAGAGACATTAAAGGAGGCAATCCTGTGTCCGGATTTATTATTCTGTGATGATTTAAGAATGTGTTATCTAAATTGGCATGGTTATCTATATCAGATTGTGTGATAGCGGTGTCATCAATAACATATTTTTTGTTGTTATCCTCATTGAGTAATGGCCGGACTGAGACATAATAATCATGTGCTGCCGGATAGCCATTTTCTCCGCCTAAAATGATTCTCGGGTTTCCATTGGTCATGGCAACCTGGGGAGCATCTGCATTTTGCGGACGATCATTTCCTGCGTTGGTATAGGTCATTTGTACAGTATCGACTAATACATCTGTTTCTGCACCCTCTGTAACACGATACACTCTGATTTCTGACCGAACGGCTAATCTGTCATTATTGAAATAGCTTGAATCCAGTTCAATCCATCCTGTACAGGGTTGTGTGGTTTGTTCCGGGTCATTATGACTGCCCTGAATTTCTGCCTGGGCCTCTGCGGCAGCGGTCACGTCTTGCTGTCCGGTTTCAGGGTCTGGCGTGGTCGGTGCTGGTATCGGTGTATCAGTACGTCTGCCAAAGATCTTCTGTAAAAATTTTCCGGACATCAGGTTTGCTCCAGCAGGCTGTCCCAGTAGTCGAGTATGCTCTGTTCCAAGCGCAGGCGACGTTTTTCCTGAGGCGATGAGGTATCTTTTAAGGCTGCTCCGATCCAGGGATAGAGCGGGTCATCCATACAGCGGTAGCCGAAGTATTGCGCCAGGCAGATGTACATGATGCTGTCACTGCCGGTCAGGTTGTTGTTCCGGGCAATGCGATAAGTTGCCTGTATGAACGGCTGCAGTTGTGTCTGTGGTAACACGCGGGTTCGTGCTGGCCAGATGGTCAGCATGTGTCTGGTGACCAGTGTCAGGCTGACTGGTTGTGTGGGCTTCTGGTAGATCTGCGCAAACCCGGTCACGATATCACGTGGTTTTTCCAGGTCGGTACGGGTGTCTCTGAACCAGGCATCGGTTGCACGCAATAAGGGTGACACATAGGGGTTGTGGCAGGCTTTACCATCCTCATCACTCCAGCCGGCACTGATTCGTTGTGCCTGATATTGTGGATCTTCTTCGAAATAGCTGCCCCAGAACATCACGGGTATCAGGTATTTGAGCAGTTCTCTTTCGGTAACAACGCCGCGTTTGCGAGCCTGTTTGTAAGCTGTCCGGATCACCTGCCGGAGTTGTTCATCATTCAGTGCCCGGGTTGCCGGGGTAAACTGTTTACGCAGAAAGGTCATAGCCTTGTCTTCATAGCGGCCAATACGGGCCTGACGGTAGGGCTGCAGGGTGGTTTCGTTGATAAAATCTGCGTAACGATAGGGTGCCGTCAGGGGCGTGATAGTGGTTTCGGGCGAGGGTGTTGTACGTCTGGTGAGTAAAGTGCAGATGCCTTCCCGGGTGGGTGCGATGATGCTATGGATTGCAGGCGCGAATGTCTCAAACTGTTGCTGGTTGAATGCTGCGATGATGGTGCTGACGGTCTCCGGTGCATAGAACCGGAAATAGGTCCAGCGGTCTTGTTGCGGATGATATAGGCGGGTAAATTGCTGAAAATGCCGGGTGAGTGTCTGCAGGCTGGCACGTGAGCGCAGGTAGATGCCAGGTTCTTTATGCCACAGATGGACATGCATATGTCCATCAACCACTGTCGGGTTGTAAGTGAATAATGTGCGGGTAAACGCATGGTCTTCTTTCAGTTCGACCAGATACGGCGCACACTCCCGGAGTGTTGTGGCATAGTTGCCGTCAAACAGGCAGGCAAATGCCAGTTCGGACAGACTGAGCAGGGTATGCAGGCCCGGGGTGTCAATCTTGGCTGCTTCCAGTATGGCGTATAGCTTCATCGGCGGCACCTGGTCCGCGCTGCCGTATTGTTGTATCTCTTCTGCACTGGGTTCTGGCTGGCCGAACAGGTATTTGTGCAGGGGATTCGGCACTGTTTTATCCGGGCGCACGCCAGCTGGATTTTCCAGCGGTGTGATATTGTGCAGCGTTTCGACGCGCAGGTAACGTGATGGCTGTTTAGTCTGCTGATCTGCCGTTATCGGATAAAGCAGGCTGGTCGCCACACCCCGGTTTGTCCTGACTTTGCGCACCAGGCGTTGTGCCTCCTGGTGGTGTTGCGGGTCATGGCATTGTGTCAGCCACTGGTCGGCTGGCTGTGCATCCGGTCACTATGCAGCAGTGTCAGGCCATAGGTGGATAAATGGGTGCGTACGGTGTGCTCACAGGTCGCCGGATCATCCGAACAGACAGCAACGATCGCCCGATGGCTCGGCGTGTCCGTGTGTGTCTGATGCGCATAGATCAGATAGCGGTAACCCAGCCAGACTGGCGTGTCCTGCAGGATGTCTGTCTTGTGGTTTGAATCGGTCATAGTGCAATTCAGTGATGTTCTTTTTTCAATGGCCAGAGCAGCTGACGGTTCTGGCTATCATCCAGATAGAGTGAGTTTGCTTTGGGCAATATTGTGTGACTTTTGCCCGGTATATCGTCGTCCTGCACTGGTTCACGGTCCACTGGACAGATGGTCTCAATGGGGCAGCGAATCAGTTGCACAACTAAGGCCTGGTTATCCTGACTCAATCTGGCCCCGACATAGTGATACAGCGTTTCCAGGCGTGGCTGGCAGGTGAGCCGGAGTTGACCTGTTGCAGTACGGGTTATCGTCAGGTTCTGCAGCTCATTCTGATGATAAGGTCGTTCTCCCTCCGGGATACAAGCACTGAGCAGGCATAGCAGGCACAGGTAAATGACTTTCATCATTTTGCGGGGGATGAGTTCGCTGGTTTTATTAAGCTTTTTGGGTTTTTCTGAGTTGTCGGGTCTTTCGCTTCGAGCAGGATAATATTTCTGCTGAGTTCACGTGGCGTCTCAAATCCGAAAAAATCATCTGCGTCTACATCTTCGCCTATGACAAGCCGGACCACATCACTGGCCCAGGATGAGCAATTATGGGTAATCCTCCAACTGACATTGCGCTTTAACAGACTCTCCAGGCTTTGCGCCTGGTCTTCAGAAAAGCATAGTAACGGCTGGCTGCTGCGGTGTAGTTTTTCTCCAGGCCTTTACGTATGTCATATCCGGGGCCGTTATTTATTGTAAGTCGGTGGTTATCAGGCCATAGTCCGTAATATTCGGTGTTGTAACCCCGGGTAACGGTAATCCAGGCATGTCCATCGTGGAGGGTCGCTGTACTGAATACGTTGCTATGTATTCCCAGAATAACAGGTGCCGGGCAATAATCAGCTTCTGCTGTGTAAAATGTCCCAGTCATAGGTTACCTCGTGGTCAACTATCTTGCGAGAAGGTTACATGAACGCCATTATTGTTGTGTGTCGCTGGCCATCTCCCAGTAGGTGATGGATTTCCGAGTAACTGGTTGTAATATACTTTCTGTTTCCGCATCATTTATAAACAGAAAATCATTGATAGCACGATAAAAATGGCTATTAGCCGGATTAAAAAAGTATGATTTTTCAGTAAAAATTCCGGCACTAATATGCCTGCCAGAATGACCAGAATTTCTATCGCTGATGTGATAATAAAGTGGTGTAAGCTATAGTATCGCCAGCTAGCAACTTCTGTGCCAAACTGATACGTATCAATGTAGTAATACAAGTCATATAAGGAATAAGTATTCAGAGCAAGTAAGCTGGTTAGAATAAAGATTAATATTATGTTAGTGGCTTTCCTGAGATTATTCATATTTGACCTTTAGTATCATATCATGGCCATATCGAATAAATTTGGATATAAAGTCCTGCATATTTTTTGTAAGGTCAATGCAACCAGCAGAGCCGGGATCATCACCACCATGAATCGAAAATCCAGTGCGACTGTGGGTATTAGTGTCATCAGCGGGTTCCAGCCAGATACGGTGTTTGCCCCACGCGCTTTCTCCGCCCGGCCAGGCTGTCCTGCCTAATTCAGCAGCTATCACTTCATACCATGCACGATCACCGATGGCTTGAGACTGGTTTTGTTTTACCAACCAGGTTCCTTCAGGTATCGGTCCCTTGTCTGCTAACTTTTGATGTTTTCCGGATTGATAGCCGCTTTTTCCTGAAATAGCGCGCCACTCATATTTTTTATCATTCTGTTGGCCTAACCATATTAAATATTTACCATTAAATGTTAGCGTTTCTCCTGGTTTATTTCTTGATGGCGCAGTTCTTAGCCAATCCTCAAGTTTATATCTGAAAGTATAGGGTAGATCAGGATGAATACCACCTGGGGATATAATGCTGTTATAAGGAAGTATACAGCTATGCTGTGTGATGATGATGTCGCCACGATAAATTTTATCTGCAAGTCGGCATTGTTCATTTCGACGGTTTAAGTAAGGACTGCAATATTGATTCAGGTGCAGCACAAAGTTTGCAGAGTGGTCAGGATGTTTTTTAATGAGATCAGTGGCAATGTGAGGATTCAGTATATATCTGAAATCTTCTCTGTATAGCTTCTTCAAGGTAGTGGCAATATACATTTTCAATGATCCTGTGCGAAAGTCACTACTGTCGTGCGACAGGGTGATCTTTTGCGGCGGTGTGCTGCTGGCTACCTGGTGTAGCAAGGCCAGCGACAGCATCTCGGTTTGTACTGATCTTGTGTACCAGGCATTACTGAGGTGCTGTTCACAATGTCTATCTCTCCCGCTTAGTTTGCTGCCGGATCTGTTGCAGGTGATAGCGTATATGGTTCAGACAGCGGGCTTTATTTTCGCCGCGATACGTGGAGGTTGTCACAGCGCTTCGGATAGCCTTGAGAAAACCTGCTTCATAGTCGATATTTTCTTCAATGAATGGTGAGCGGCATATTTTTTTCACTGAGTATTGTCTGCCCAGTATGGCTAATACATTATCGGGTGTGTTTTTTAAGGCATGGGATACGGCATAGTTTAGTGCACTGGTGGCAGAGGCATCCGAATGATCTTTGAGATACTCAGCTACCTGGAGCCAGGCTGTGTCACCACTTGTTATCTGGCTGAGTATATAAGTCCAGTCTTTTTTGTTATGGATTATGTGCTGCACAAAATCTTTTTCTCCGGATGCATCTGCATGCAACAGGATAGATTCGGGTGTCGTATATTGCTCACAGGCGACTGTATATCCACAAATAACTGCCAGGCAGATTAGGAGGTATTTTTTCATAGCCCTGAGTAACCGGTCGCAATATCTCTGGTCAACTATCTTGTGCGAAGGCTACATGAAAGCCATTGTTGTCGTGCGCCAGAGTGATTTTCTGCGGCGGTGTGCCGCTGGCTACCTGGCGTAGCAGGGCTAGTGACAGCGGTGGCAGCAATTCACCGTCGATGATCGCATCCAGCTGGCGTGCGCCGTTGGCCGTTTGTTCGCAGCGGGCGCGTAGGGTGTCGTTGACGGCGGCGGTGTAGTGCAGTTCGGCCTGGTAGCGTTGCTGGATCCGGTGGCGCAGGCGTTGCAGGCGTTGTTCAACGATGGCGTGGAGTGTCTCGGTGCTGAGGTAGGCGTAGCGGACGAGCTGCATACGGGCCAGCAGCGCTGGCTTGAGGTAGTGGCGTAGTTGCTGTTCCAGTTGGGCTGCGCTGGGATCGGCCAGGTCGGTGCCATCAAAGCCGAGGTTGGCGGTGAGGATGAACAGAATGTTCTGGCAGTCAATCTGGCGACCTTCGCCGTCGGCTATTTCGCCCTTGTCGAAGGCTTGGTAGAACAGATTCAGGATGTCGGGATGGGCCTTTTCGACTTCGTCCAGCAAGACTACGGCATACGGGCGCTGGCGAATCGCCTCGCTGAGCACGCCGCCCTCGCCGTAACCAACGTAGCCCGGAGGAGAGCCGATCAGGCGTGACAGGCTGTGCTTTTCCTGATATTCGGACAGGTTGATGGTAGTGGACTGGCCGCCGAACAGGTAGTCTGCGATCTGCAGAGCGGTTTCGGTCTTGCCGACACCGCTGGGGCCGACCAGCAGGTAGGCTCCGAGTGGGGTGCCGGGGCGGCGCAGGTCGGCCAGGGCGGTCAGCAGGTGGTTGTGGATCTGGCGGATCGGCTCGGCCTGGCCGAGGATGTGTTCATTCAGGTGTTTGCCCAGTTGCTGGATGCGTTGCAGTCGGTCGCTGGTCAGGGTGGTAATCGGAATTCCGGTCCAGTCGGCGATCACCGCAGCAATGTGTTCGCGATCCACTTCTATCGGCAAGCTGAAGGTGTCGTCGTCCGGCTGGTCCAGCAGGGTGGTCTCTGTGGTGTCGGTTGCCGGTTCGGCGGTTTGTGCGCGGCGGTGTGCCAGTTGTGCGCTCAGGCGTTCGCGTGCGGCCTGCCAGGTACTGTGGAGTTGTTCCTGTTCGGCCTGGTTATCAGCCTGGCGTTGTTGCAGGGCGTCCAGATGGTCGGTGTCAATGGCGTTGCCATGGCGCTGTTCGCGTTCCAGCAGGGTGAGCTCGGCCGCATTCTGGGTATGTTCGTTTTCCAGTCGGGTGAGCTCGCGCGGTGGGATTTCCTGTACCATAGTGACGCGTGCGGCGGCCGTGTCGAGCACGTCAATTGCCTTGTCCGGCAGTTGGCGTCCGGCAACATAACGCGCACTTAGTCTGGCGGCAGCCTGGATGGCTGCTTCGGTGATATCGACCCCGTGGGTCTTTTCGTACAGCGGGCGCAGGCCGCGCAGGATGTGGATGCTGTCTGCAATACTGGGTTCGTCCAGGCGGATCAACTGGAAACGGCGGGTCAGGGCCGGGTCTTTTTCGATATATTTTTTGTATTCAGTCCAGGTGGTTGCCGCGATGGTGCGCAGTTCGCCACGCGCCAGTGCGGGCTTCAGCAGGTTGGCCGCATCGCTGCCGCCACTCGGGTTACCCGCGCCGATCAATGTGTGTGCTTCGTCGATGAACAGGATGATCGGGGTGCTGGACTGTCTGACCTGGTCGATGACTGATTGCAGGCGTTTTTCAAATTCACCCTTCACCGAGGCACCGGCCTGCAGGGTACCGAGGTCCAGGCCCCACAGGGCGACCTGCTGCAGGTGTTGCGGTACGCGCCGGGCGACAATACGCTGTGCCAGTCCTTCGATCAGGGCGGTCTTGCCAACCCCGGCTTCACCTACTGCGATCGGATTGTTTTTGCGACGACGACTCAGGATGTCGATCATCAGGTCAATGTCGTCATCGCGGCATAACACCGGGTCGATCTCGCCCGCACGGGCGCGGGCAGTGTAGTCGGTGCCGTAACGTGCCAGTGGTGTGTCGGCATCACTGGCTCTGGCGGATTGTGCCGGGGCATCGCTGGCGTCGGGGGTTTCGCCGGAGTCAGCGAGCAGTTGCGCAAAGTTTTTGCGCAATGCCTCGCGGTTGATGTTATCCAGCAGGTTGATCAGCGGCAGCGGCAGGTAGCGTCCCGGGTTGAGCAGGACTACCAGAAACAAGGCTCCGCTGCGGATCTCGCCTGCCGCAGTCTCCAGTGAGCTGAGTAGCCAGGCCTCCTGCAGGGCCTCAATCAGCAGCGGGGAGAAGGCCGGGTACTGGCCGCTCAGGGTGTTGTTGCTGTTGATAAAGCTGTCGCTGAGCTGGCGCCGGAAGTCAGTATGCGCTATCTGCGCCTGTTGCAGGATCAGGCGCACGTCGCTGGTGGGGTTTTCGGCCAGTTTGTACAGTAACTGACCAATTGCGACTTCGTCGCTGTGCTGGCTGATACTGAGGCTGGCGGCTTCTTCCAGCGCGTGACGGCAATACGCATTCAGTTTGTCGATAACGCGGGCGATGTCGATGGAGATCATGTGGACTCTCTGGGGTGGTGGTGCGGAGTTGCCACGCGCTGCATGACAATCTGTGGGTTGGCATTACTCAATCATTGATCAGCGTTGGTTCCATAGTCCTTTGATATGACTGCTGATCATACTCTGGCTCGTGCAGCGATCTGCTGTTGTATGCGTTGTGAAATTTGTGTATATAACTGTGCTGCATTATTTTCGCGATCGGCAACCGTAATCACCAGCGCATACGATTCAATATTCTCACTCAATGATTTTCCCCAGGCCCTGTCCTGACGTGTTATGACCACAAACCATGTATCATCAGGATCAAGCTGCTGTATTTTCCAGGTTGATGATTGAACTGTGCCCTTATCTCTCAATGTTGAACTGATCTTTCTATTAGAAGTCCTGTCATCATGTCGTGTTTTTGTTTCTTTTTGTGTCTCATGATTAAAAGAACGCTGCAGATTGTCCAGAGATTTATCTTTCACCAAACAGAAATTTATTCTGGTAGCTATATACTCTAAGCGCGTTGTCCTGACGGCAGGGCAATAGGCTAGTGTTATGTTAATCTCTCGCGTAGCTCTTTTTTTTCGCAGAAATTCTGCTGGTAAGGGGAGTTCAAAGAATTGATGGGTATCATCTTCAATTCCTTCTTCTGCCATCAGTACCACAACATTTTCAGAAGAGCGAAATAACGCACTTTCATCAATCAGACCATAGCCGGCAACGCTGTTTTCAGGTGGGATTTTACGATCCTTTTTGTAAGATTTTCGTATTGCTTCGGGAAAGGTTTGTGTCATCTCATCTGGCATATGTGCATGATTAACCAGTAACGCGCGCAGCAGGTTGGCAGACGCTTCCGGGTATGTGTTGAGTAGCCGTGCGGCAAGATGACTGATATAAGGTGCTGCAAAGCTGGTACCACTGATTTCTTCGAGCAGGGTGCTACCAATAAACTTTGCACGACAGCTTAATACCCCTAATCCACGCCCAACGGATTGATACTGTTTTCCTTCCTGCCTCATCGGTACTGCCAGGTTGCCGCCGACCGCTACCAGATCAGGTTTTATGGCACCTTTGACAGACGGTCCGTGCCGGGTAAACGGTGAGGGTTGGTGGTGAGTTGCCGGGCAAAGTTGGTTAATCTCCTGCGGATAACGCTGAGCATCAGAGGTCGCGTTGTGCCTGGCAATACTCCCCACAGTAATAACATTCAGGGCGGGTGCCGGATCAATAATAAGACTCTGGTCAGATAATAAATAATCGGGATACTCATCGCGCCAACTGTGCTCTGGCACGGGTGGCTCATCCGAACCGGTAAAGTTTCCGCTTGACACCACAAATAAAATATCGAATTGACGCGCAAGATCATCCAGCACATACGCGATACCGCGTACATGGCGATGGTCATAAGGCGCATGGGCATTTCCTATGGAGAGATTAAATATTTTGCACCGGTACTCTTCTGCAAAATAAGTGACCGCCTTGATGATCTTATTTTCAATGGTTTCGGGATCAAACTCGTCCTTCTGATCTAATATCTTTCCGCTCAGTAAACGTATTTCCGGTTGCCAGACATTGTTTGCCTGACAGGCCTCCAGGTCACCATACAGTGCTATTCCGGCCACTGCCGTACCGTGCCCTGTGGTGTCAAATACATCTTCTGTGTCTGTAAAATTCGCACTTTCGCCAATAGCAGGCCCTAATAAAGGATGGTTTGTTGTAATACCACTGTCTAACAGGCAAATTATTGCGGCGTTATCCACTGGTTGTTGAATCGGTACCGGTAATGTTTCGAGGTCGCAATTCAGTTGTGTATACTGAATACCGCAATCGGGTGGTAAATCCACCAGCCGTACATCGGGGTGTTGTAAAATTTTATGAGCTTGTATGTGATTCACATCAACACGATACATAATCAAGCTGTCGCGATTCAGTTTATCCTGCTGCTGTATCTGTTCTTTTTTTAACCAGTTTTCAAAGGTTTGGCACCATGTTGTACGTTCCGGCGAACCGGTGACAGAAATGGGCCATAGTTCGATATCTAAAGTAAACTGTTTTTCTTTGGGTAGTCCTTTTTGTTGTATTACCCAACTGGTTCTGTCTTGTTCTGTCCAATGGTTAATACCGTCAATAGCAGTAAGAACTTGTTGATAAGTCAGTTTTTTGTCAGTTAACCCGAAATTTGCCAGACGACTGGAAAATGTGGCTAACCCCTGTTCATCAGCAAAGGCTATACAAAGTTGCTGATCTTCCTGGCTCAGGAAGGTAATGTCATGTTTCTCCAGGTTTTGAAAATCCAGATTACCCGTATAGGCAAGTTTCAGAATAAAGTTATCTGATCCCGTCTGATCGGGCATATCTCGCTGATATTGTTGCAAGTCCTGTACCAGGCCTTGTCCGTGCGCCCGCAGATTATCACGCTGTACCGGTTGAGGATGATAGGGCCTTGTTCTGCGCGGGTTGCGTAGTGGTGCTTTTGTGATCCTCAGATGTGTCAATGCGGTCATTATTCTGCTGCTCTGATGGGCTATCTGTTTTCCCGCGATACCGCTTGTTTCAGCATGTTCAGCGTTAAAAATTCCTGCCGACGCAGGATCATCTGTTTAATTGCTCTGCGAATGATCCGTTCAACATCTGCACCGCTGCGTTTGGCAAAGAGTTGGATGACGGGCTTGTCATTGACCTCAAACTGACGACGTACACCACGTAATTTTAATGTCAGTATTCTTTCGGTTTCTGTCGCTTCTGGTAAGGGAAAATAGATGGCTTCATCAAAACGCCGCCAGATGGCAGTATCCAGGATTTGTGCATGATTGGTTGCTGCCAGTAGCAAACTGTTGCCCTGATAGGCATCCATCATTTGTAACACAGCATTGACAACCCTTCTCAGCTCACCATGTTCTGTTGTGTCCGAACGTGACTTGCCAATGGCATCGAACTCATCAAACAGAACAATCAGTTCATGCTGAGCGATGAATTCAAATACCTTGCGCAGATTGGTCGCTGTTTCGCCTAAAAAAGACGATACCAGGGCATCCAGGCGTACGATAGCCAGCGGTCTGTCTAACTCGAAGGCGATCACTTCAGCTGCCATCGTTTTACCACAACCTGGCGGCCCGTAAAAAATCACTTTACCGACTGGCTGCATACCATGGCTGCGGAGCACATCGGCTCGCCGATGCTCTTCAAGTATTTCTTCAACTGAGGCTAAACCGGATGCTGAGAGTATCAGTTCGTCAACAGGGCGTTGACACAGCTTAATATCTAATAGTGGCAGTCCTTTTTCTTTATCAACAGGTGCTTTTAAGGTTATTTTTTCCTTATAGCTGCTAACTGTACTGGATTGTTGTCGGTATAAAATCTGTTCCAGGTCATTTGCCAGTAAATGGTGCTGCTTTTGTCGTTCTTCCTGTATCACTGCCTTAGAAATATCACGAAATGCGCTAACATCACCATTTGTACCTGCCTTTATGAGTTGCCTGAGTATTTTACCGTTTGCCATGATGGCTCCACATAAGCTTAAAATTACTAATCTGCATCAGCATAAAACATCTCCGTAATCGCCAGATACATCCATAGACTGCTTAAGAATTGTTGATCAGTCATCCACGATATGCACCAGATACCAGTTGTCTGCTATCGGTCGGTAAGCAAAGTAACTGATAAATTGGTTCGTTGCTCTTTGCTGCTGGTAGTAGTCATCCAGGTTGTCTATGATCAGATCGGGTTTGGTATTGGTATACAGATAATCTTTTGATTCCCCGGAAATACCTAATCCCCGGCTGTAAGCGGTAAAATAGATGCTGATTCTGCCTTGGTTTTCAGGCTGTGTGAATACTATTTTCTGTACTTGTGAAACACTCATTTTTTTATATTTTCCCGATAGTGCTTTATTTTTTATGTTTGTTCTACTTCTGACGATATTGGTAAGGTGGTCTATTGTGACTTGTTCATGGTGTTCTTTTCATAAATCGAAGCCTACCCGTATGGCTGCCTGATCTTTAGGGTCATCGAAGGCAGCGAGAAAATCAGCATCGCCGATTTCTTGTAGACGACGTTTCCAGTAGCCGTCAGGTACCGTCTTTGCTTTCACTTGTGCCGCGCCGGCACCGGCCAGTAAATCCCATTCGGGAAATCCTATAGCCAAGCCGATATAACCATAATGTATATTGCTCCAGATATCTTTGTTATACATTGTCTTTGTGGATAGATCACATGACCATTCTCCATATTGCTTTCTTAAAATTAGTTTGTAATCCCATGTTGAACGACTTTTTACTAATTCATGCCATTGATAATAGGCCTGAATCATATCAAAAAGCATCTTGCCAGGAATCAGGTTGTCCCATTACCATAAACCAAGATTATCTCGCATCGTTTTTACGGCATCACTGTGAATATTTTCTATCATTTTCTGATGAATAAAACGGATTACAGGCTCCAGTGGCTGATCTTTACAGGAATGACATAGAGTGTGGTCAGTTTGTGTTGCTACAAATGTTTTTTCGTTGTTACGGTAATCTTTTCCTCTGTGACTTGCTTTCCTGAGGCAGATGATCGATACCTTATATTTTTCTGCACGATATATTCCAGTGCAGAAACGACGAAAGGCGGACTATGCCACGTGCGATTGACTTCCCATTGTGCTGTGTCTGATGAGGTCTCTGTTCGGGTCAGTGCCGGTATGAAGGGATCTTTTTTTAAGCAGACGACGACCCCTTTATCCAGTTGATCCTGCAGGTCTTTCTTTTGTTCCGGTGATAAACGGCGGTGTGCACGCCAGGTACAGGGTGATGGTGCCAGCACGCTCTCCAGCCCGCGAATCGGCTCATGACCGTTCAGTGCATAGCGCAATGTCGTACAGGCAACAACATGTGCCTCAATAGTGGAGAAATCATCAACGGTCAGATCCCGGGTGCGTTTGATGTGTAGCATGTGATAGCACCCAGAGGGTCAACGTTCCAGGATGCGGTCCAGTTCGTAGATCACGGTGTCAGTGGTGCGGCTCAGCTGGGTGGCGTAGTAGCTGTAGGTACCGATCAGGACGGCACCAAGCAGTACCCAGACTGACCAGAGCGGGAGCTGGCGTTTAAGCTTGTTTTTCTGGTGGCTGACGTTGTCGCTGGGCGGGATCAGGTGTTCCACCGGATCGCCCTTGTGTTCGCGCAGCACGCGGTGCAGTTTTTGCAGCAGGCTGTCGAGGTGCTCGCGCCCGTGTTCGATGATGCCGTATTTGCCGCGAAAACCGAGTGCCAGACACAGGTACAGAAATTCGAGCATATGCTGGTAGCGATCCGGCTCCAGCAGCATCCGTTCCAGGATCACGAACACCTTTTCGCCACCCCAGGTCTCTTCATGGTAGTGGCTGAGCAGGGAGCGTTCGGCCCAGATGGACTGGGTGCCCCAGCGGGTGGCCATCACGGTTTCGTCGATGAAGGCGCACAAGCAGTAGCGGAAGGATAGCTGGGTCGGTTCATCGTAATCCTGCTGGCGGATTTCTTCGCTGATTGCAGCGATATCGCCATGTACCCGGCGGTACAGGGTTTCGATGTCTTCGTGTGCCTCCAGGTCCTGGATGCGCAGGATCAGGCCGAACAGGGGGGTGGCGGCATCCACCAGCGGATTCAGGCTGTGGCCGCGTAGCTTGAACCACAGGTCGGTGTCGCGATCAATGTTGCGCACACCAGCAAAGGTGACCTGTTCTTTCTGCTCAGCGGGCATACGTTCGCCCTCTTTGAAATAGCCGATCAGGTCGGTGGACTCTTCTGTTGCAGCAGGTAGGTTGGCCATATCAGTCTCTCTTCAGGGCCCAGAATTCGAGTTCGAGCTCGGGGAAGTTACCGGCGATGTGGAAGCCGAAGCCGGCGGTGGTCTGTTGCATCAGATCGTTCCAGGCGTCGCTCTGACAATCTAACTGGAAGTAGGTATAGCCGGCGTGATACGGCAGGTGGCGCGGGGCGACCGGCAGGGCATTCAGCGGGATACCTGGTAGTTGCAGACTGACGCGCTCGGCCAGTTTTTCCAGCGAGGCGACCTTGGTCTGCTGCTGGTACTGGCGACGCAGTTGTTCCAGCGGCATACGCGCCTTGACCGCGAGGATGAAGTCGCTGCTGTCGAGCAGGCTGTGGTCGTTCAGCATGGCGACATAGGTGCCGTATTCGCGTTTTTCGATCGGGATCGGTGTGGCACGCGGTTGCATCAGGGTGCCGAGGCTCTGGCGTAAGGTCTCTTCCAGCTTCCGGAAGGCAGTTTCCGGATGTTCATGATCATAGTGCGGATAATCGCCAGCCAGGCGTGCGGCGGCGTGAAAGGTGGCCAGCTCACCGCAGGTTTGCAGCAGGTCGTTGTACAGTTGTTCCGGGTGCAGGCGTCGTCGCTGGCTCAGATGACGGTAGTGCGGCTGCAGCCGGTTCAGGGTCTGCAGCAGCAGGAAGTCGGTGACCTCGGCGACCCCGGCCTGCCCCGGTGCACCAATACGGTCAGCCAGGTTTTTCGCACGTTCACGCATCAGCCCGGCGATCTCACTGATGAAGCGACGCAGTGCCGGGATGGCACTGACCGACAGGCTGGTGGGGTAATAGTCCTGGTCTAACTGCAGTTGTTCGTCAGTCCCTTTGCCCTGAATCCGGGTGATTGCTAAGGTGTGGTAGTCGCTGAGATCTTCGTTTTCGGGCATCAGGCGCAGTTGCAACTGCGCGGTGTTCAGACTGCGATATTCGCCGCTTTCGGTATGCTGGTCTTTGATATCCTGGCTGATGGACTGGTAACGACCGCCTTCCTGAACTTCACTGATGCCTGGTTTGTAGATCGGCAGGGCCAGGTAGATGATGTGTCCGGCATGGCTGTTATCCAGCGTGAGTGGTGCCGGTGCTGGTGTATCAACCGGTATGTTAAAGGTCACGCCGTCCGGCATCACACCGCTGGCACTGAGAATTTGTAGCTTGCCGCTGCTGAGGGCCTTATCATCGAAATGGATGGCTGTGAGGCCATACGTATGGTCGCGCAGGTCGTCGATACGCTGGTTGGTATGGTGTTCCAGATAGCGGCTTTCCTGCTGAAAATGATGTGGCAGAATGAACAGGCCCTCCTGCCAGAGGACTTTGTTGTGGTTCGCCATTATTGCTCCTGTTTTTTCAGAGTGATGGTGTGTTTACCCAGTTCGGCGAACAGGGCATAGGCATGTCCTGCAGGCTGGATTTTGACGATCGCCTTCCAGTCAGCGGCATCATAATCGTGGTAGGCTGCGGTGATGCCGATATAGCGAGTATGTTCAGCAATGGCGGTAGGTTCGATGAAGCTGAACTCATCCGGAAGCAGGACATAATCATCGTGTTGCAGGTAGGTGGTACCCAGTGCTTGTTCGATATCGCTGAACAGGCCTTCGTAATCGGCCTGTAATAACAGAGACTGGTCTTTGAGTTGGATAACTTTGAAAGCGATCGGCGTGGCCTCCGGGTCGGTGGCGTCTTTTTCGGTGGGTTGTTGGTCAGCTTGTGCCAGAACTGCAGCGATCTGTTCGGCAGCGGTGGGGATCGGATCAACCTCAAGCACCATATTGATGTTACCCACCGGCTTGTAAGCGACCTCTGGTGTGGTGGCTGCCGGTTCTGCCGGGGGCGCGTCTTCCGGTTCACGGTAGGGGTTCGGATTGACGTTCGGGGTGGCATACAGGCTCAGGCTGATGGTAGTCGGCTGGTCGGTGGGAACACCCACCGGAACGTCCGGATCCATCAATACCTGTGCCGTTTTGCTGGCGACATCCTGCAGGCTGGCGCAGCCGCTGAGCAGTAGAGCCACCAGGCCGATGGGTACGAAGTGTTTCATGGGTCTGTCTCGGAGTGACCGGTCGCATCTGGTGACCGGGGAGGGTTTTTTGTTGGAGAGGGTAACGTGATTGCCTGACGTACCGTGCCGCTGTGGTCGGCAGCATAATCGGTGCTCAGGCGGATGGGAGCCGCCTGCAATTCTATCGGTGGCTCCGGTTCTGAGCGTGGTGGAGTCAGATGTTGTAGCGGGTCTGTGCTGGTGAGTTGCGCGTTTTCGCCCAGAAACGCGTTCAGCACCTGATCCGGCGACATCGCAGTCGCATCAATGCGCCGGGTACGATCACTGATCGGTTTCTGTGTCAGCATAGCACTGGGATCCAGTCCGAGCAGACTACCCAGATTCAGTTCGCGCAGATGGTCAGCACCATAGGACCGGGTGTCCAGTAAGGACGTTTCCAGATGCACACTGATGCGGTATTTACCCAGTTTCAGGCGATCGCCATCGCGTAGTGCCACCAGCTTCAGTTTTCCCAGCGGATCCCGGTGTGCATTGATGTAGGTGGCACCGCACAGATCGACCAGTACATAGCGTCCATCTATCCAGCGAATCGCCGCGTGGCTGGTCGCCACGCTACCGGCACTATCGTACAGGTGCCAGTCGGCACCCTGGCTGCCAATGGTGGCACCGGTCTGTTGCGGGCGATAGTTCGGCAGTGAGCCGTGCTCCAGTGCTTCCGGGTTATCTACACACAGGTACAGTTGCGGTATGGTCGGGGTCTGCATACGAGGGGACTACTCAGGAAGATCGTTCTGGTTTATCGGCAATAACAACCCATATTGGTTTTTGTTAAAGAATGACAGTCTGCAGTAATTTCCGCTTTGTCTCTAAGATATTGATTTATATTGTTTTCTGATTTGCATTTTTCGCGAAGGTAAAGCTATAATCCGGTTCATAAAACCTACCTGATATCCTTTCTGGAGGAGGAAGTGATATGCCTCGTAAAAAGTTCAGAAAAGACTTAGGAACCCCCGAACTTTTGTTGTCTATTCGTCAGGCATTATCGGAAATCAGGGATCCGAAACGTGGTACAGAGATACCGCTGGTGGATTGCCTGATGTCAGGTTTAGCTGTATTTCATCTGAAATAGGCTTCATTGCTGAAATTTGCAGAATCCAGACAGTCAAAGCAAGTTCAGGCCAATTTACAAAATTTGTATGATGTAACCCGGATACCCAGCGATAAGACGGCAAGATCAGAAATGACTGTGAGCGCAATGCAGCTAAATGTCTGATAGCCCGCACACGGAAAGATCATCCTCGAAGGAATTTTATCGTCATAGAAGATGGCCTGGCTTCAAATGGGCCACATATTAAAGAACTGGGAAAGGCAGGGTTAAGATATATTCTGGTAGCGAAGCCCGAAGATCATAAGTACTTGTTTAATCAACTGAAAACGAGCGCAAGAACCCGAGATAAAACGATCACAGATAAAAAAGGCCACGTGCATCAGTTTCGTTATCTGAATATAGCCTGTTGGCAGATCAACCAAGCTAGCATAGACCTGGTCAAATGTATTCTGCACCACCGGGTCGATTGTATAATGTTGTTGCAGATAGGCCAGAGAACCGGCACAGGGTGAGTCTTCAGCAAATACCTGACCTGAATGCCCAGCGCAGGCAGTGTCATGGCACCTGACAGTACCGCAGCACGTATCGTGGATGCATTTATGTTTAACATAAGGTTTTACCTTTTTATCTTTGATAAAAAACACCTTTTCACCGGTGATCTGAAAAACATCACCTGATATCCGGTGGTGTTGTGACACTTCAGGACGATCTGCTCCTGAGGTGTTTATGACACACACTGTACTGACCACAATGTGTGTGCTGTACGGTTCAATCAGACCGGATCAATATCCAGAGTCCAGCTGACACCGTTTGGTATCGGTTGAGTCTGTACATGGTGCCGTAATGCCCGGGCCAGATCCTGCACACACCGCCGTCGGGCGGATTGCAGCAATAAGTGTATCCGGTATCTGCCGACCCGGCGTGCCATCGGTGCCGGCACCGGGCCCCAGCAGGTGACCGCAGTGGCCTGTTGCTGCACCCAGGCCGCAATCTGTTGCAGAAACTGTTCCGGCGGCTCTGGTTTTTTCGCTTCCGCCTGGATCAGTACCTGATGCGTATAGGGTGGATATCCGGCCGCCTGACGTTCTGCCAGGGCGACCTGGGCGAAGGCTGGATAGCCCTCGCGTAATAGGGTCTGCCAGACCGGGTGTTCCGGATGCCGCGTCTGGATTAACACCCGGCCGGGTCGATCACCCCGGCCTGCACGACCGGCGACCTGCATCACTAATTGTGCCATGCGCTCACTGCCGCGAAAATCGGCACTATACAGTCCACCGTCTGCATTCAGGATGCCGACCAGTGTCACACGCGGGAAATGGTGTCCTTTTGCCAGCATCTGGGTGCCGACCAGAACAGCTGCAGCTGCGGCATGTACCTGATCCAGCAGGGCCTGCAAGCTACCTTTCCGGCTGATCGCATCCCGGTCTATGCGCAATAAGGGCACATCCGGAAACCGGTCGTGCAGAAAATCACCGACCTTTTCAGTGCCCTGGCCTAACGGATGCAGATCATACGCTGCACAGGCCGGACACTGGCGTGGTATCGTTTGTTGCGCTCCGCAATGATGGCAGCGTAATACGCCTTGTGCCCGGTGTACTGTCTGATACGCATCACATTGCGCACATTCAGAGATCCAGTCACAACTGTAACAGGTCAGCACCGGCGCATAACCGCGCCGGTTGATAAAGATCATCGCCTGTTCGCCTGCGGCCAGGGTCGTCTGCAATGCAGTCAGTAATGGTGCTGACAGGCCGGCTGATAAAGGCTGGTCGCGAATGTCCAGCAGTTGCAGTTCTGGCGGCAGTGCGGTTCCGGCCCGGTGTTGTAATCTGAGCCGCTGATAACCCCGGCAGGTGACATTGTGGATACTTTCGAGCGAGGGTGTGGCAGAACCGAGTACGACCGGGCAGGCTGCTCGCTGCGCCCGGGCTACAGCCATGTCGCGTGCCGAATAACGCAGTCCGTCCTGTTGTTTGTACGCTGGTTCGTGTTCTTCGTCCACGATCACGATACCCAGATGTGGTACCGGATTCAGCACCGACGAGCGGGTACCGACCACAAACGGGGTCAGACCGAGGCGCGCCTGATGCCAGGCGCGTTCGCGTTCGGTCTCATTCAAGCCGGAGTGTAACACACTTACCCCGGTGGTAAAGCGCTCGGTAAAGCGTTGTTGCAACTGGGGTGTGAGTGCAATTTCGGGTACCAGCAGCAACACACTCTGCTGCCGTGCCAGTACCTGCTGCGCCAGCTGCAGATAGACTTCCGTCTTGCCGCTGCCGGTCACGCCTTCCAGCAGAAAAACGGCAAACTGGCCCAGCTGCGTCTGCACTGCCTGGATCGCAGCCTGTTGCTCTGCATTCAGCGGGTAGTCGGCACTGCGGCACGCCGGTGCAGCGGATTGCGCCGGAACCAGAGCCTTGCGCCGCTTACGCAACCGTACCGGTAGTGCAGCAAGGATCACTTCTCCCGGCGGATGCTGATAATAACGCGCCACCCAGTCCAGATAGGCCAGGTCGGCAGTATTCAGCAATGGCTCCTCATCCAGACATTGCAGCACCCGCCGTAACTTCGCTGCGGCCACACTGGTGCGGACCACGTGTGCGACGACGACCCCGATCTTACGCGTCCGGGCAAATGGTACCAGCACCCGGCAACCGGGTTGACAGGTTATCCCTTCCTGTGGCGGCAGATAGTCAAAATGATGATCAAAGGGGCCGTTTAATGCCACAGACAGGTAATCACATGGCATAACAGGCTACGATCCGGCCAGCAGGGCGCGCAGTCCGGCGATGCTGGATTGTGCTCGTTGGGTGCGTTGTTCTGTGCTGGTGGTAACACCCTGGCCCTCCCACGCGATATCCTGTTCCGGTAATTCGCGCAGAAAACGGCTTGGCTCACAGTTAACCCATTCACCACCGCGCCGCCGTTTCCCGGCGGTGGTGATCAGTAGGTGGCGTTGTGCCCGGGTCAGGCCGACATAGGCGAGACGTCGTTCTTCTTCAATCTTATCTTCATCAATACTGGTCTGGTGTGGCAACAGCCCCTCTTCCATACCCACCAGAAATACGGTCGGAAATTCCAGCCCCTTCGCGGCATGCAGGGTCATCAGCGCAACCCGGTCGTTCTGTTGTTCGTCATCCTGACGTTCCAGGATATCCATCAGTCCCAGATGGGCAACAATATCGCTGAGTGATTCTCCTTTGTAATCTTCACCCTGCAGGCGGGTCAGCCAGTCTACCAACTCACGCACATATCCCCAGCGTTTGTCAGCCTGTTTCGGGTTGCTGCTGGTTTGTTGTAACCAGTCCTGATAATCCATATCGGTCAGGAGCTGTTCCATCACCACATCCGGGGCTGCATGTGTGGCCAGTTGTTGCAGACCGATCAGCCATTGCCGGAAGGTACGCAGGTGATGCAGCGGACGGCCGGTGATCTGTTGTTCCAGACCGAATTCATCTATCGCATCAAATAGTGCGACCTGACGCTCAGCCGCATAATCAGCCAGCTTCTGCAGGGTGGTCGGGCCAATTTCACGACGCGGTGTGTTGATGATGCGCAGCAGAGCGGTATCGTCATCCGTATTACAGATCAGCCGCAGGTAGCTCATCACATCCTTCACTTCGGCGCGGGCAAAAAAGGAGGTGCCACCGCTGACAAAGTACGGGATGTTATTAGTGCGCAGTACCTGTTCAAACAACCGCGCCTGATAATTGCCGCGATACAGGATCGCAAAGTCCCGATACGCACGGCGGCTGTTAAACCGGCTTTGTATCAGCTCAGCGACCACGCGTTCAGCTTCCGCTGCTTCGTCACGGCAATGTATCACCCGGACCGGATCGCCCGGCCCATGCTCGCTCCATAAACGTTTAGTGAACAAGTGTGGATTATGCTGAATCAGGGCGTTTGCGGCCTGCAGGATGCGCCCGCTGGAGCGATAGTTCTGTTCCAGCTTGATCACCTTAAGTGACGGAAAGTCCTGTGCCAGTGCGGCAAGATTTTCCGGACGAGCACCGCGCCAGGCATAGATCGACTGGTCGTCATCTCCCACCACAGTAAAGCGGGCCTGGGGCCCTGTCAGTTGCCGGATCAGTTGATACTGAGTGCCGTTCGTATCCTGATATTCATCTACCAGCAGATGACGCACCCGGTTCTGCCAGCGTTCACGTACCGCGACCTGCTCGCTGAACACTTGTACTGGTCGCAGGATCAGGTCATCAAAATCGACTGCGTTATATGCCTGCAGGGTACGCTGATAAGCAGCATAGACCGTCGCCTGCCAGGCTGCCAGTGCATCCGGTGCTGCACTCAGTACCTGATCCGGCGTATGCAGCGCATTCTTCCAGTGCGAGATCTGACGCCTTACTTGTTGCAGGGCATCTTTATCCGGGGTGTCACTTTGCGTTAGCTCTTTCAGCAGGTGGAGTACGTCCTGTTCATCCAGAATGCTGAAACTGCGTCTGAGCCCTGCTGCCTGGTGCTCACGCCGTAAGATGGTCAGTCCGAGTGTGTGGAAGGTGGCGATGGTCAGGCCACGGGCTGCCTGACCAGATAATAATGCACTGACCCGGTTTTTCATTTCACGGGCGGCCTTATTCGTGAAGGTCACCGCCACAATATGACGCGCAGTCAGGCGTTGCTGGTCCATCAGATACGCAATTTTGGCCGTAATCACGCGCGTTTTGCCGGATCCGGCTCCGGCCAGCACCAGGCTGGGGCCGGTCAGATGACGCACGGCCTCACGCTGTTGCGGGTTCAGGTGTTGCATGCAGGTGCCTGGTTGAAACTTCCGGGTATCCGGTTAGGCTCTTGGCTCTTACCGGATTCCGGGTTGGTCAGTACCGCTTGCAGCCTAAAAACACGTAAAGCATTGATTATGAAGCATATTATCAGAATCAGCACTATAGCGAAAACCCCTTAAAATATACTGATGACTCAAGTGCTTACGTGTGTTTTATGGATTTTAGCTTTCGCACCAATCCGGAATCCAATAAGAGCCAATTGCCGAAGCACTAGTCAGGCGTGATAACGATGTCTGTGAGAGGGCAGGATCTTTGCAGGTCGGCTGGTTAAGCGCGCACACTGATGCGCACGTCGGTCTCTTTTTTCAGATCGGCTTTGCCCAGAAAGCTGGTCCAGCCCAGTTGCGGGCCTTGCTGCGCGTGGCTGCCGAGCTGTAACGGCGGAATATCCTGCTGGATAATTCCCAGCCGCAGGTCATACGCCAGCTGATCGCGTAGCAGGAAGGAGACTAGTGCCTTTAACGGCGCAAAATGTTCGCCATCCGGCAGAAACTGGCGAAAGCGTATCTCACTCAGCCCCTGAATGACGATGCTGAACTTGCCGCCGATGCTGTGTACCCGTTCACCCAGGGTGCAGCTCTGGCCCAGGCAGCCGTTGCGCTGGCCCAGTCGGATTTGCTGGTCGGCAGGCACTGGCGTGTGATATGGCTGCCATTCCTGTATGTGTACCTGCGGCAGGTCGAAGCTGTGCGCAATGATGCCACCGACCATTGATGGTGCCCGGCTGCGCGTGGCGATCATTCCGGCATAGGTGAGTAGCCGACTCCACGGAATCGGTGTTTCACCGCGCAGGCTGCTGTCGTTCAGTCCGATCAGCGAAAAGACTGTCTGCGAAAAACGATCGGTTGCGTCCGGCTGAAAGCGCACATAGTAGCGGTATTTGCGCCAGCCCCGGTGCAGCAGGGTCATCAGGCGATGGTTAAAAAAGTCAAAGAAGGCCGCGCGGATACCGATGCCCTGATGACTCTCGTAGGCGATACGCTCTAGGTAATGGTGTGGTAATGGCGAGGCACCGCCATGCATACCCAGAAACGCGACCTGTAGCTGGTAACGATGTTTTTCTTCTGTGGTGGTATCCGGCTGTGCCCGGGGCACCTCTGCACGCGGAAAGCCGAGTGCCGGATCGGTACAGAAGCGCAGCCGTTCCTGTTCCGGGCGGACATCCAGTAGTTGTTCCAGATCGTCACCATACACCTGGTGCAACCGTTCCACCAGTTGGAAAAACTGGTGCCGGTGCGCCTGTGGTAGCAGGTTGCGGGTCAGATCACCGGTTGTGTCCCTTTCATCAGTTTCCATGTGTACTCTTCATTGTTGGTTGCATGGTGCAGCCGCTGCAGCATCACATCGTTGGCCAGATAACTGGTGAACATTATGCGTCGTCTGCATCCAGCAGTTCCCGGACTTCGTCGCGGATATTCTGTGAACTTGAACGGATTTTCCGGCTTCCGGACGCACCAGTTCCTGAGTCGCTGATCACGTTGCACAGGAAGCTATTCCCAGATTGCGCTTCCGCACCAAATTGTAGTCGGTCGTAAGGTACTCCCCATTATCCAGACCAATATGGGGTAAAAATAAAAGAGTGGATGGTTACTCAGAGTCCGCCGGGTTCGGCGTGTCTGAGTGCTCTGCCCGATAGATCTGGACAGGTGTTTTGTAGTCCAGCGACTGATGTAGCCGCTGATGGTTGTAGAACTGAAAATAGTCGTGCAGCCCTTGCTTCACCTCCCGTCCGCTCTGAAAATCGTGAAGAAAAATGTGCTCATATTTGACGGTGCGCCAGAGGTGCTCGACAAAAATGTTGTCTAACGCACACCCTTGCCCATCCATGCTGACCTGAATGCCACAGTCTAAAATAAGGGCTGCGTGAAACGATTCGTGGTGAATTAGGTACCCTGATCTGTGTTGAAGTTCTCACAGCGTTCTCCCTGCGTCAGCAAGTAGTAGACACTGGATCGGTTAATACCCAGCAAAGCGCACTGTTGACGCAGACTGAATGCCGAGCCCTGCTCCAGTAACCTCTGGCGATCCGCTTGTTCAGACAGGGTCAGCTCTACCAGTTGGCCCTGAGTATCATCAATCAGTTGCAGAAAGCGGGTGAGGGCCCCGGCAGCACACGCTGCCAGCTGTTGATCCCGGATCACAGCCTGTGCTGCCTGCCAGAGCGACAGGCTATGTATACGGGCATGTTCCCGTACTGTCTCCAGCGTTCTGGCACCAATCCCGCGCGGCGGCTGATTGACCGCACGTTCAAAGGCCGGATTATCCTGGCGGTTTTCCAGCAGCCGCAGCCAGGCATACTGGATCGCATTTGTATCCTGAAATTCATCCACCAGAATCGCCCCGAAGCACTGGCGATAATGCTGTAATATGTCGCTGCGGTCACGCCATAATTCATGCGCCCGCAGTAACAGTTCGGCAAAATCGACCACTCCGGCGCGCTGGCAGGCAACCTCATAACTGTCGTACAGGCTGATCATCTGGTGCTGGTACAGGTCGCGACCTACACCCAGATGTTGTGGACGCAGCCCTTCGTCTTTGTTGCGGCTGATAAAGTGTTGTACATGACGTGGCGGCCACTGGTTGTCGTCCAGATTCGCTTGCACCAGCAGCCGGGGCTTGCCGGAGCCAGCACCAGCGTACTGCCGGGCGGTGCGGTCACTGCAGCCCGCTGGGCGTCATTTAATCCTTCAATGATTGATGTGCTATCTATAAATGTTATCGTTCTGTGCTGAGCAATTTCTGAATCCGGCCTGACATATGACCCTGTGTTGTATCGGCCTGAATCATAACACTGCCACCATCGCATTGCGTGAACAACTGGCGTTCGGGCCGGATATTGTGGTCGCGGCCCTGCGTAGTGTCTGTCAGTTACCTGCGGTGACAGAAGCGGTAATTGTATCAACCTGCAACCGGACAGAACTGTATCTGGCAACGACCGGTGAGGTCAGCCCGGTGCTGCAGTCAGTGCGGGTCTGGCTGGCTGAGTTTCAGGACATAGCGTTGCCCGATATCCGTGCTTATCTGTATGAACATACGGCGCAGGCCGCAGTAGAACACCTGCTGGTTGTTGCCTGCGGTCTGGATTCGCTGATTCTGGGTGAACCGCAGGTTCTGGGTCAGGTAAAGAGCGCGTTTCAGACCGCTCAGAACGCAGGCTATACCGGTCAGTTATTACAACGGTTGTTTCAGCATGCGTTCAGTACGGCAAAACAAGTGCGCAGTGAGACCGGGATCGGTGCACATCCGGTCTCGGTCGCGTTTGCTGCAGTCCATCTGGCCCGGCAGATCTTTACCACGCTGCGCGAGCAGTCAGCACTGCTGATTGGTGCAGGCGATACCATCAGCCTGGCTGCCCGTCACCTGCACCAGCAGGCGATTGGCGAGCTGGTGGTGGCAAACCGCACCCTGGCGAGTGCGGCCGCACTCGCCCGCGAGCATCAGGCGCAGGCACTGGGACTGACCTCAGTGGCGCGCCAGCTGGCCCGGTTTGATATCGTGATATCGGCAACGGCCAGCCCGTTGCCGATCATCGGCAAGGGTGCGGTGGAGCAGGCAATCCGGGCACGACGGCATCGCCCGATCCTGATGATTGACCTGGCGGTACCGCGTGATATTGAGCCGGAAATCGCTGACCTGCCCGACATCTATCTGTATCGTGTTGACGACCTGCAGGATGTGATCCGCGAGAATCAGCGATCACGCCAGGTGGCAGCCGAGCAGGCACGCACCATGGTCGCTGCACAGGTCGCCGGGTTTATTGCCTGGCAGAACTCACTGGATGCAGTGGATCGGATCCGGGACTACCGGGCGCAGGCTGAGGCGACCCGCGATGCCGTGCTGGCAAAGGCGCAACATCTGCTGGCACAGGACAAACCGGCACCGGAAGTCCTGACATATCTGGCGCACACCCTGACCAACAAACTGTTACATGCGCCGAGTGAACAGCTGCGCCAGGCGGCCAGTCAGGGACAGGATCAGATACTGGTCGCTGCAGACACCCTCTTTCAACTCAACCGCAGACACTGATACGCCTTATGCTCCCGCGTTTACAACACAAACTGGTCGAGATCAGCGAACGTTTCCAGGATATCACCGGCCTGTTAGCTGAGCCTGAAATTCAGCAGCAGCCGGATACCTTCCGGACACTCAGCCAGGAATATGCGCAACTGGAACCGGTGGTGCAGTGTTATCAGGCCTATCAAGCCATCATACAGGAACAACAGCAGGCCGCCGCCCTGCTGGACGATCCGGAAATGGTGGAGCTGGCTGATGAGATTATGCAGGAAACGGAGACACAGGCTGCCGCCCTGTTGCCGGAACTGCAACGACTGCTGATTCCGCAGGATCCGAATGACGGACGCAATATCTTTCTGGAGGTGCGAGCCGGGACGGGCGGGGCTGAAGCCGCCCTGTTTGCGGCCGACCTGTTGCGCATGTACCTGCGGTATGCAGAACAAACCGGCTGGCAGACAGAACTGATGAGCGAGAGCCCTGGAGAGTTGGGCGGCTATAAAGAAGTGGTAGCGCGGATCAGCGGTCGGAATGTGTATTCAGGCCTGAAATTTGAATCCGGGGTGCACCGGGTACAGCGGGTACCGGAAACAGAATCGCAGGGGAGGGTACATACCTCCGCCTGTACCGTGGCCATTCTGCCGCAGGTCGAGGCCGTGGACAGTATTCAGATACAACCCTCTGATTTGCGCATAGACACCTTTCGGGCATCTGGTGCGGGTGGCCAGCATGTCAATAAGACCGACTCAGCAGTCCGCCTGACTCATTTACCGACTGGCGTTGTGGTCGAATGCCAGGACGAGCGTTCACAGCACAAAAACAAGGCGCGTGCCTTATCTCTGCTGCAGGCCCGACTGACTGCGGCAGCTGCCAGCCAGCAGCAACAGGCGGAAGCGGCTGATCGCAAACTGCAGGTGGGCAGCGGAGATCGTTCTGAACGAATCCGCACCTATAATTTTCCGCAGAACCGGGTCACCGACCATCGCATCCAGCTGACCCTGTATCAGCTGGAAGAGATCATGTCCGGTAGTCTGGAGCCAGTGCTGCAGCCGCTGATACAGCAGCATCAGGCAGAACAGCTGGCGCAGTTGATGACCGAATCGCACCCGTAACAACAGTCCCTGTTTACGATCTGACGAATGCGTGTCATTCTGCGCGTAGCGAAGCGTAGTCGCAGAATCTATCTGATCTGTCCAGTCTGGCTCCGGAATGCGGCACATCCCGGAGGTGTAGGAGGTAGGGTATTAACCACAACAAAGAAACCGAGCGCAACGAACTCCACAAGACCATCTGGCGCATAGCGAACGACCTGCGCGGCAGCGTCGATGGCTGGGACTTCAAAAGTTATGTACTCGGCATGCTGTTTTACCGCTTCATCTCCGAAAACCTGGTCAGTTATCTGAATCAGCAGGAACGTCGGGCAGGTGATCTGGTCTTCGATTACGCAGAACTGAGCGACACAGCAGCCGAATATGGTCGTGCTACAACGGTCATAGAAAAAGGCTTCTACATCCTGCCTTCAGAACTGTTCGGGAATGTACGGCAGCGGGCCAGGGAAGACATAAACCTGAATGAAACCCTGAGTCAGGTCTTTGCTAATATCGAAGGCTCCGCGCTGGGTACCGGCAGCGAGGACGACCTGAAGGGACTGTTTGACGATCTGGACGTCAACAGCACGAAACTCGGTGCGACAGTCGCCCGGCGTAATGACAGGCTGGTCCGACTGCTTGCGACTATCGGCGACCTGCCGCTGAGCAACGGGGCAGGGGGAATGACCGGCAATACGATAGATCTGTTCGGTGATGCCTACGAATATCTGATGCAGATGTATGCCTCGACAGCCGGCAAGTCGGGCGGCGAGTTTTATACGCCGCAGGAAGTCTCCGAACTGCTCGCCCGGATCACCGTGGTGGGTAAGCGCGAGGTCAACAAAGTCTATGACCCTGCCTGCGGATCCGGGTCATTGCTGCTCAGCTTCGTTAAGGTGCTGGGTCATGACAAGGTGCGCCAAGGCTTCTTCGGTCAGGAAATCAACCTGACCACCTATAATTTGTGCCGCATCAACATGTTCCTGCACGATGTCAATTATGAAAAATTCGACATCGCCCACGGCGACACACTGACTGACCCGGAGCACTGGGACGACGAACCGTTCGAGGCGATAGTGTCCAATCCGCCTTATTCGATCCGATGGGAAGGCAAAGATAACCCCTTACTGATCAACGACCCGCGCTATGCCCCGGCGGGCGTACTTGCCCCGAAAAGCAAGGCCGATCTGGCCTTCACTATGCACATTCTGTCCTGGCTGGCGGTCAACGGCACGGCAGCGATCGTTGAATTTCCCGGTGTACTGTATCGCGGTGGCGCAGAAAAAAAGATCCGCCAGTACCTGATCGACAACAACTATATTGATACCGTGATTCAGCTACCGCCGGACCTGTTCTTCGGCACGACCATCGCGACCTGCATCATCGTGCTGAAAAAATCGAAGGCGGATAATGCGACCCTGTTTATTGACGCCTCGGCAGCATTTACCCGCAGTGGTAACAAAAACAAACTGTTACCGGAACATCAGCAACAGATTCTGGATGCCTTTACCGGGCGCGATGATATCGAACACCTGGCACGGCTGGTACCGAACGAACAGATTGCCGAAAACGAGTACAACATCTCGGTTTCTTCCTATGTCGAACAGAAAGACGAACGTGAGGTAATCAATATCACCGAACTCAATGCCAGGATCGCCCGGATTGTGGCCCGGCAGGCGAAGCTGAGAACCCGGATTGATGCCATCGTAGCAGACCTGGAAGAGGGCTGATATGGTACTGGCAAACAAACTGCATATCACGAACCAGGTTGAACTGGCAAAGACAGAAGAAAAGATAAGCAAACAAAGAGCCAGGCAGCTTTTTGATACCGGCGATATTCATCAGGTCGCGGTGGGAACATTTGCCGGGCTTGCCTGGATACATACCTATCTGTTTGCAGATATCTATGACTTTGCCGGCAGGATCCGCGAAGTGAATATGGCAAAGGGCAACTTTCGCTTTGCGCCGCTGATGTACCTGCCACAATCGCTGCAACACATTGATGCCATGCCGCAGGGCAGTTTTGCAGAAATTGTCGAAAAATATGTTGAAATGAACATTGCACACCCCTTCCGAGAAGGCAATGGCCGGGCCACACGCATCTGGTTAGATCTGATGCTGAAAACCGGAATCAGGCAGGTGATAGACTGGAACAAAGTAGACAAGACAGACTATCTGTCTGCGATGGAACGCAGTGTGGTAAAAGATATTGAAATCAAGGCACTGCTGCGGGATGCACTGACTGACCGGATCAATGATCGCGCTCTTTTCATGAGAGGCATTGATGTCAGCTATTACTACGAAGGCTACAACACATTCAGAACCGAGGATGTATAGACTGCCTGTTACGTACATCCTTACCAGTAAAGGCCAGGACATCAACTCCATTATCAGCGTTACCTGAGTCTGCTCTCCGAGGTACGCCATAAACCCGTCCGTGGGGGCTCGACTGCGGCCATCCATGGGCCGCAGACGCCCTCGGAGAGCAGACTCAGGTAACGCCCGTTACGTGCAGTGGCGCAGCCAACCGTGTCGCCCTTTTCAAGTGCGCGCTGCCGATGTCTGAGGGTACATCCGCTGTGAAATCCGGTCTGATGTAACATGATGGGAAATCCTCAGAACCTGTTCATGGTCTGGCGAGTACACGTCACTTTATGCGCAGCGAAGTCTGGTCGCAGAATCTACCTGATCTGCCACCAATCTATCCTGTCTGACCCTGAGTTTGGAGATTCTGCGACTTCGCTTCACGCAGCATGACAGAGGCAGCCTATGAGCCGGATTGATGCATTGATTGCAGAACATTGCCCGGAGGGAGTGCAGTTCAAAGAACTAAAAAATGTAACCCGGAGTACATTTAATATCAATTGGTCAAGTGTGAATGACGCAGAGTTCATATATATAGATCTGACGTCAGTTGACCGGATTACGCATGCCATCGTGAATACTCAGATTGTCAACAATTCGAATGCCCCAAGCCGGGCACAACGGATTGTATATGCGGGAGATGTGATTTTTGGAACAACCCGGCCTATGCTCAAAAGATATACACTCATTCCAGAAGAATATCATGGTGATATATGTAGTACCGGTTATTGTGTCCTTCGTCCAGATCCGGAGTGTGTCCTTCCGGGTTTCATCTTCCATCTTCTTGGTACTGTGTCGTTCTATATACACGTGGAAGAAAATGAACGTGGTGCAGGCTACCCGGCAATTTCAAATAGTGCGGTTAAAAGATTCCGTATCCCGGTTCCGCCACTTGAAGTACAGCACGAGATCGTGAAAGTACTCGACACCTTCACAGAACTGGAAGCACGGCGGCAGCAATATCAGTATTACCGTGATGCATTACTTACCTTTTCTGAGCACACAACCGGAACAAAAATAAGATGGGCAAAGCTGAATGAAGTTGCAAAGTTTAAGTACGGGTTTACTGCAAAAGCTGAGGACACAGGGAAGTTTCGCTTTATACGGATTACTGATATTACCGATTCGGGTAAATTGTCTTCTGATGGTGCTAAATATATAAATTTAGCTAAAGAAGCTTCTGAGTATTTGGTTCAGAAAGGGGATATTCTGATGGCAAGAACCGGTGCTACCTGCGGAAAGACTGTACTGATCAAGGATGACATCCCTTCAGTCTATGCTTCATTCCTCATACGTATCAGTTTAAATGAAGCTGAGATACTTCCAGATTACTATTGGCACTTTGCGCAGAGTAGTTTCTATTGGCAGCAGACGAACAGCATGGTGAGCAAGGGTGGGCAACCACAATTTAATGCTAACGCATTGAAAAATATTCGACTTCCAGTTCCACCCCTCGAAGAACAAGCGCGTATCGTCACTATTCTGGATAAATTCGACATCCTGGTGAATGATATTACCAGCGGGCTGCCTGCCGAAATCAGTGCACGTCGCCAGCAGTACGCGTATTATCGTGATCGGTTATTGTCGTTTCAGGAGGCTACCTGATGCCAAACTGCCAGATCATTGCCGGGCCTAATGGTGCCGGAAAAACGACCTTTGCTGGCGAGAACCCGACACCAGTGTTTGAGCAGTACGGCAATGACCGTCATATTATCCACGACCATTATTATCAGCTGCTTCTGGAGGGGGCAAGTTGCTAAACATAGTAAAAAATTCCAGGCTTTCACCAGAAGGACAACGGCAGCTGGAAATACTTCGTCAGGCTACCAAGTAAGGCTCTGGAGAAAAAGCGACGGCTGGGCCACTACGCTATCGTCTGGCAGGATAGCCAGCCTGTCAGAAAAGATGCTGATACATTACCGGAAGGGACTTCCGGCCTGTAGGTTAATGGATATGCCATGAGTGAGGAACGTGCAGCGTACGGTATCAGACCGATTGCACTGGCAGATGAAAGTACGGTTGTTGCGGAATTTCTGTTTGATGAGGTGTGCGACACAACCTATCAGTCTGAAGCAGATCTGGAACAGGCGTTCATCCGGCAATTGCAATCGCAGGCCTATACCTACCTGCCGCTCACTTGTGAGTCTGATCTGATCACCAATCTGCGCTGTCAGCTGGAGGCACTCAATAAGGTGTCGTTTTCAGATGCAGAATGGGGGCGCTTTTTCAATGATTCTGTTGCCGGGGCCAATGAAGGCATCGTCGAAAAGACAATGCGTATTCAGGAAGATGCGGTCCAGGTACTCAAACGGGATGATGGCTCAATCAGAAATATCTGTCTGATCGACAAGCGGCATATCCACAATAATAGTCTGCAGGTCATTAATCAGTATGAAGCCACTGCGGATAGCAGCGCGGGCAGGCGGGCCAGCCGTTATGATGTCACGGTGCTGGTGAATGGTCTGCCGATGGTGCATATTGAACTCAAACGCCGGGGTGTGGATATCCGCGAGGCGTTCAATCAGATCAGCCGTTATCAGCGCGATAGTTTTCAGGCGGGTGCCGGTCTGTTTGATTATGTGCAGTTGTTTGTTATCAGCAACGGTACACTGACCAAGTATTACAGCAATACGGTACGTGATGGCCATCTGGCGGAGCAGCGTGGTAAGCGCAGCCGCCACAAGACCTCGAACAGCTTTGCATTCACCAGCTGGTGGACTGATGCAAAGAATCAGTCCATCACAGAACTGACCGGCTTCACCAGTACCTTTTTTGCCCGACATACCCTGCTGAACGTCCTGACCCGGTATTGTGTGTTTGACGCGGACCGCAAGCTACTGGTGATGCGGCCTTATCAGATCGTTGCGGCAAAACAGATCCTGCAACGCATCGCTACCAGCACTCACCACAAACAGCTGGGCACCATGGCGGCTGGTGGTTATATCTGGCACACCACCGGCAGTGGCAAGACTCTGACCAGCTTTAAGGCAGCGCAGCTGGCGTGCGATCTGCCTGATGTTGACAAGGTGCTGTTTGTCGTAGACCGCAAGGATCTGGATTATCAGACCATGCGCGAATACGAGCGCTTTGCAAAAGGTGCGGCCAATGCCAATACCTCAACCGCCGTGCTGCAACGCCAACTGGAAGACTCTGGCGCACGCATTATCATCACGACTATCCAGAAGCTCAGCCGTTTTGTGGCCAATAATAAAAGGCACCCGGTCTATGATGCGAATGTGGTGATCATATTTGATGAATGCCATCGCAGCCAGTTCGGTGACATGCATACTAAAATCACGCGGGTATTCCGGCGTTACCACTTGTTTGGTTTTACCGGTACGCCGATCTTTCCTGACAATGCCATCACGCACGGCAACCCGCTCCGGCGTACCACTGAGCAGGTGTTCGGCGACCGGCTGCATACCTACACGATTGTTGATGCGATTAACGACAGGAATGTGCTGCCCTTCCGGATTGACTATGTCAATACGCTCAGCGCATCTCAGGGCATTCAGGACAAACAGGTGTCTGCCATTGATACCGAACGTGCCTTGCTGGCCCCGGAACGTATCACGCAGGTTGTGCGCTACATCCGCGAACACTTTGACCAGAAGACCAGGCGCAGTGTCAGTTATCGCCATAACAACAGACGGCTGGTCGGCTTCAATTCGTTGTTTGCCTGTGCCTCTATTGAAGCGGCCAGATGTTATTACACAGAGTTTGCGCGACAACAGCAGGCGGTCCCACCCGCACAACGGCTGAAGGTCGGCCTGATCTACAGCTTTGCTGCAAATGCAGCGGCTCATGATGGCCTGCCGGGTGAGGAAATGTTTGAGACCTCAGGTCTGGATCAGGCGGCGCGTGATTTTCTGGATACCGCGATCCGCGACTATAATGCGTTGTTCGCGACTTGTTTTGATACGTCAGCTGACCGGTTTCAGAATTATTACAAGGATCTGTCGCAACGTCTGAAACAACGTGAGCTGGATCTGGTGATCGTGGTCAATATGTTTCTGACCGGTTTTGATGCCACCACGCTGAATACGCTCTGGGTGGACCGGAATCTGCGTGCTCACGGGCTGATCCAGGCCTATTCACGCACCAACCGCATCCTCAATTCGGTCAAGACCTACGGTAATATCGTCTCCTTTCGCGATCTTGAACAGGCGACCCATGATGCCCTGGCCCTGTTCGGCAATAAGGAGGCGAAGGGTATCGTACTGCTGCAGCCTTACTCTGAGTATTATCAGGCATATCAGGATCGGGTCAGAGAGCTGCTCAGTGATTTTCTGCCTGGCCGGGCGATCGTAGGCGAAGCGGCGCGGAATGCATTTATCAGGCTGTTTGGTGCAATTTTACGGCTGAAAAATGTTCTGACTGCATTCGATGATTTTGCGGGTAACGAGTGCCTCAGTGAACGTGCGTTTCTGGATTATCAGGGTCGTTATCTGGATCTGTACGCCGGGTTCCGCAGTGCTTCCGGGTCTGAAAAAGAGCCCATAAATGAAGACCTGGTATTTGAGATTGAGCTGATCAGGCAGGTTGAAATCAACGTTGATTATATCCTGATGCTGGTCGAACGATATCTGCAGCAACAGGGCACAGATGCAGGCCAGACAGTCCGGGCCACTATTGAACGTGAAGTCAGTGCCAGCCCTGGTCTGCGTAACAAGCAGGACCTGATTGAACAGTTTGTTGATTCTGTCTCTGTCAGCACCCGGGTAGATGCAGCATGGAGCGATTTCATCACGGCCAGAAAGACGGCAGAACTGAATCAGCTCATTCTGGATGAAGGACTCAACGCAGATGAGGCGAGGGTGTTTGTTGACAATGCGTTCCGGGATGGTGCCATTCCGGTGACCGGCACAGCCATTACCAAGGTATTACCACCTGTCTCAAGGTTCAGTCAGCACAATAACCATGCAGCGAAGAAGCAGACTGTACTGGATAAACTGGGCCTGTTCTTCGAACGCTTCTTTGGTCTGTTCTGAGATTCTGTGTCATTCTGCGCAGGCTATGTGGTCAGCACACCAGGTATCGTCTGACCAAAGCCGAGGGTGACGCCGCAGGCAGCAGCCGCTGTGTGCAGTACATCCAGCTGATTGTAGCTGCCACCGGTCGGGGTAGTGACACCACGCCGGATGGCACTGCCGCCACCTGCCAGGAGGAAAGGCACATCGCTGGCACCGTGGGTATCGGCATGGCCCATGTCAGTCGTTTCGACCACCACTGTACTATCCAGAATGCCGGCATCACGCAGCCGCCGGATGACATACGCAGACAGGCTGCCAAGGTGGTTGCGCACCTCGGTATAGTAAGGATAGTTTGCCTGACCATTACTACCACCATGAATCGATTGGTGGTAATTACCCTGATAATTCAGTTCCGGGATGCGGAATTCGCACTGGTGATTGCCAAATGCGATGGAGACTGAGCTGGTGATCTGACATTGCAGTGCAGCGACAGCAATGTCGGCCTGTAGCCGGGCCTGCTGGCTGAAGGTGTCATATGTTAAGGCGAATTCAGTGTTGTCCGGTGCGTCGGCGCAGTGGTTACCGCCGCCGGCCAGTTCATTTAACCGGTGCCGGGTATCAGCAATCGCATCCAAGTGTTCGTTCAGACGCGCTACTTCATAGCCAGCCAGCCGACCTTTAATCGCCTGTACTGCCTCGGCATGCGCATCCAGAATCGGCGTTTTATTATGCCCGGCAGTGTTGGTACCAAATAATAACCGGAATACATTGAAGGGGTTGTCCTGAAATGGAACGGCGGTATTGCCTTCATAGGTCAGGTAGCCCTGTCCGTTGCTGTGTACGCCCAGATTGACATAGGTAAACGGCAGGTCCGGACCCAGTTGCTTACCCATCACGACATCGTAGGTGTCTTTGCTGCCCCAGCGGTCGGATAACAGGCGCGGCGTTCTGCCGTGTCCGGCACTGTCGTGCGACATGTTGAGCAGAAAGTTACATTCGGTCTTGACATCTGCGTAGCCACCGGACACGGCCTTCAGCACCATGTCCGCGCCGGTTCCTGTGGGTGCCCAATACTGGTGAATGGCGCCGCCGGGAATATAGATCACGACCGATTTATCCGGGCCACCGACACCCTGTGCTTCTGCCTGTCGGCTCAGTAGAATGCCGGGAAGTAACGGAGAGCTGCTGAGCAGGGCCTTTGAGATGCCGGAAGCGACAAAGGTCTTCAGCAGGTTACGGCGGGTGTTATCAGGCGTGTTATGCATGATGTTCTTCCTCAGGGTACTTACTGACGGGACCAGGCCTTGCGGTAACGGATAATATCCAGTGAGCCGAACTGTTCCAGCATGGCGCGGGGACTGTGACTCAGCATCGTATCCGTCAGCTGGTCAACGGCACAGGCATAGCCTGATTTTTCGTCATCACTCAGTTGCGGCCCGTCCGGATTGGCACTGTCAATCTCCTGATCACCGACACCCACAACATAGCGGAACAGTTGCTTCGGCAGACAACGTTGCGCTGATGATAACCCGCTCAGAACGGTGCCCAGTCCACGAGTTCCCAGAAAGGCCTCCATGGCATCCACATCAGCATAGCTCAGCGGGGCATACAGGGTACCCGAGGCATCTATCGGATTACCCTGCTGGTCACTGTGGCGGATCCGACCCGCCGTATCAAAATCCTCCATGCCAAAGCCAAGCGGGTTGATATATTGCTGATGGCAACTGGTGCAGGGCACATCTTCGGTCAGACGATGGTATTTCATCCGGTTGGTGGTCGCCGGATTCTGCAGAAAGCTGGAGAGCTCGGCTAGTTTCTGTTCGCGCGCAGCAAAGGTGCCTGCCGGTGGATCCGGCTGATCCTGACATAACATGCGGCGCCGGACGCGGACTGAGCGCAGGATCGGCGAGCTTTCCACCGCCTCACCCCAGCGTGCCATAAAGGCACCGTTCGCCAGGATGCCACCCCGGTCGGTAGTATTGACCTGTTGTAAATCATTCCCGGTTACGCCGGGAATGCCATAATGTTGTGCCAGCGTCTGGTTCAGGAAGGTATAGTCACCGGCGTACAGTGAGGAAAACTGTTCCGTTGGCTCCAGCATGATGTGTGCAAATGTCGTATTGATTTCATTCTGCAGATGCGGTACCAGACTGGTAAAGCCGGGCCAGACCACCGGATCCTTTGCCGCAGCTTCCAGATCGGCTGTTCCCAGCCAGCTGCCGACAAAATCGCTCATCACCTGTTCCGCCGCACCGGCGAGGCGTTGTGCCTGTTGTACGATCTGTGCCTCGGTACGCAGTTCATCCCGCGCCGCTGCATCCAGTAGCGTCTGATCCGGCGTCGATCCGGTGAAGGTATAGGCCAGGAAAGTCGCCATTTCGTATGAGGTCAGCTCAAACGCATCTGCGGCCAGCACCGGATTACCCGGATTCGCCTCACCCAGTTCATGGCGATACAGAAACTGGGGCGCAGACAGCATACCTTCCAGGGCCATCCGGATACCCTGTCTGATATCACCCTGTGTATAGGTGCCGTCCGCCATCGCCTGATAGGTGCTGACTTCGTCATCCGTCAGCGGGCGACGGAAGATGCGTGGTGCCAGTGTGGTCATGAACTGATCTGCACAGGCCTGGTTGAAACTGGTGCAGCTCAGTGCCGGGGCAAAATCACGATCTGCTGACCATTGTGCAATCTCTTCCGCCACCAGCAGATAATTGCTGTAGGCCGCAGAGACGACAGCAGCATGGGTATTATTCATGAAGAAACCCACCTGAGTGTCTGCGGATAACCCATCGGACACCGCAGAATCAACACCCAGCAGGTCAGCGACGCTGTTCTGGTATTCTGCCCGGGTCAGGATCTTCAGCTGCCGCGCACCATAATGAGCCGGTGCGGCCAGATCACATGCCACTTCAGTTTCCCAGAGGGTTTCGATAAAGGCTGCCAGTTCTTCAGCACATTGCCGGTCACACGAGCCGGGGTTGGCCGGTGGCATGAAGTCCGTAATATAGTTGATCAGGTCTTCCAGATTGCGCTCGGTATTCAGTGCTGGGAAATTGCCCATCCCCTCTCCTTCAGTACCATGGCAACCGGCACAATCCTGTTGGAACCGGTGTTCTCCGCGCACGACCGGATTGCCTTCGGTAATCGTGACCCGCGCCACATTGGTCGGCAGTGACGGCACACCCTGATTCAGGGCGATGACCTTGTAGTCATATTCACCGCTCTCGGGCAGTGCCTCGGTCAGGCGGGTGGTATCGGCATTCAGTTCAGACACAGTCTGCCAGTGACCGTCCACCGGCTTACGCCGGACCAGAAACAGGGTTTCATCGCTGCTGTTATCCTGCCAGTTCAGATCAGCCTGTGCAGTTGCTGCACTGAAGGTTCCGGTCAGGTTGGTCGGGTCCTGCGGTGCAGTCGGCATCGGTGATGGCTGCGCGGTCGTGTCGGTATTCGCCCGGTAATGCAGTCGGAAATAGACCGGTACCACCTCACCAATGGAGCTCAGATTCGCCACGATCCGCAAGGCTTCAATACCACCGGCCATATCGAACTGTTTGCTGTCGATATGTACCGGTTGAATGGTAGAGACGGTCACGTCGGTCGCTGATGTCTTAGCAATCAGGACTTCTGCCGTCACTGTCTGGCGTACGCCATGCAGGCTGAATGCCCCCGTCAGGGTTTCAGACCAGATCTCACCTGGTGTCATCTGCGCCAGCGCAGCTGTGTCCACAGCAGCGCGAAAATAGGCCGTAGGCAACAGTTCGGTTTCAAATAACAGGGTCAGCAGGCGGCTGTTGCGAATGTCCACACCGGTTGCGACGTCGTTCAGATCCAGCGTGAATACCGCTTCACCTGCATCTGAGATGCTACCACTCAGTGCTGCAGGTTCACCCGGTTCGGCCAGAAACGTATTGATTTCAGCGACATGGTCTTTTTTCATCGACACATAGTGTACAGAAGACTTTGCACCATCCAGTTGCCATAAAACTTCGGGTGCCTCAGGTATCGGTGCAGCACCGCAGATAGTGCCATTCACCACGACATTCCGGTCGGCTGCCTGGCCTGATTTATCGGCAATAAAGCCGAAGGTATAGGTCTGATTCGCGCCAATTGAACGCTGCCAGGCGGGTGGTGTGACCGTACACTGTCCTGCTGCACACGCAAAGGTTGCATTCCAGCCATTATTAAACCGGGTGCCATCAGTCCAGGACCAGGATACCTCCCAGTCCTGCAGCAGCTGACCGGCATTCGTAATTGAGACTTCTGCCTTGAAGGCCTGATTCCATTCATCAATCACCTGGTACTGGCAGGAGGCGGCAGCCTGGACGGATTGTGCTGCCAGGATCGCAGCACACCCCAGCAGATAAATTGCTTTCATCATCTTTCCTCCCACAATCATTGTTTGTTAAAGATGAGGGTGAAGTTTGTCGGCACGGCATAGCTGATGACACTGAGCTGCGCCAGATCCCGCAATATCTCAATCCCGGCGGTCAGACCGAAGTCTGCTGCCTGTACGATCACCGGACTGGTATTCTGTACCAGCAGCTTATCGTCAGTCAGCTTTGTGATTAGCACCTGCGCTGACAGGGGTACGCGGAATCCATGCAGATCCACAGTCGGTGTGATGGTACGCTGTAATGACTGACCTGCTGGCAGGCCGGAGATATCTGCCATCGCCACATTCAGCGTGATATCAGCAGACTGAAAGGTCCCTGTTTCAAACAGAAAGTTGCGCATCCGTTCATCACGAATCGCAATCCCGGTATCCACACTACCCAGATCAATCTGTATCAATGCCATGCCTTCTGCGGTAATGCTGCCGCTGAGCATGCCGAAGGTATGCGTTTCCACCACATGTACCTTTTTGGTTGAAACAAAGTGTAGTGAGGACTCAGCTGTATCCAGATGATAAGCAGCGGACACGGGTGGTTCGGTGACGGTGATGGTCAGGTGGACCGTATCAGAATTACCCGCCGTATCAGTGACTGTGAGGGAAGCCGGGTAGGTACCCGCTGCCGTATAGGTGTGGGTCGCATTCGCCGTGTCTGCTGTGGCACCGGCACCCAGATCCCAACGATAGGTTAAGCTGTCGCCATCCGGATCAGTTGTTCCGTGACTACTGAAGTTGACAGACAAGGGCGTGATACCCTGCTGCGGTGAAACGGTGGCCTGTGCAACAGGCGGCTGATTGGGTTCAGCGACAGTATCACAAACACCCCCCAGTACCGGGATGATCGCCGTATCTGCCGATGCCTTGCTGCCATTAAAGCCGAATCCGATGCTGCGGTTCGGTTGTATGGTCTGGTTATAATTTTTGTGTGTTGCCTGATAGGGGTTATTACCGCTGAGGTTGGTATTCCAGCTGTTGGTAATTGTCGCACCGGTCGGAAACGCCAGGGAGACCAGCCAGCCCTGAATTGGCTGTTGTGTGTTATTTCTGATCTTAACTACTGCTGTGAATCCGCCCTGCCATTCGTTACGCACGATATATTCACACTGCGCATCAGCAACGGGTTCGGGAGGTTCCGCTGGCGGATCAACCGGGGCGGTATCACCACAAATGCCACCGAGTGTCGGGGTTGGTGCAGATGTGTTCGGTACTGATTTCTGTGCATTAAATCCGAATCGCACCGTGCTGCCAGGCGGGATGCTGCCGTTGTAGTCAGCATTGACGGCCTGATAAGGGCTGTTACCACTGACAGTCGCATCCCACATACCGCTGATTGCAGCGCCACCGGCAAAATCAATTGCCACAGTCCAGCCATCAATGGCCTGACTGGTATCATTCGTGATCGCAACAGACGACGTAAAACCGCTACCCCATTCATTGCTCACGGTGAAATCACATGTCGCAGCATACAGGTGATAGGGTGCAAGCACTGTCAGGGCGATCAAGGCATTTGCCAGATAACGATGCAGCATAAGTGCCTCCTTATAAAAAAGGGTCAGGATAAGTCTTAGTATACGATCCGGGATGTAGCAGATTAAGCTTGATGTGACAACTTCAACGTCAGCATTATCCTCCGGGTTCGGAATCGCACGGCGTCATTCCGGGCGGAGTTGCGGAATTCATTGCCAGCGGCACCGGATTTGCGTAGATCCGGAGGGTCAATCAGAAGATTCTGCGACGGCAGCGATGCTGCCGCACAGAATGACGTTGTTGTGTGTAGTGCGTAACTCCAGTTAATAAACTGCTGCACAAGCACCCGTAATGCCGGATAATGAGGCGGATCTCCAAGCTCCGTGTTCTGACCAGCCTGCGGTGATTTGTGATCGTAAACCACGCTGACAGCTGCATCAGCAAGGTGCTGCTATCAGGTATAGAGCCGGGTGAAGGCTATAATATCACTATTAATGGTTATGTCATATCGCTGATGAAAGGACAACAATTCCCGCTGAAAAGTTGGTTGAGCGTCGCGAAGTGGTTTTTGAGGCG
>CAWUJM010000006.1:0-53517 GCA_963922685.1 uncultured Gammaproteobacteria bacterium
ACGCCTCAAAAACCACTTCGCGACGCTCAACCAACTTTTCAGCGGGAATTGTTGCCATAATGAATGCTGGTTTTACTGATATCTGGCGGCGGTGATAAACTGTCCGAATGATTCGCACCACACAATCACTGCATTAAAGGCTGACGGATCAACGTCTGTGGGTACGGCAACAACAAAATTCTCAAAGGTTCTGATATCACCGACCTGAACCATGTCGTCCTTCAGGCGGTTAAAATCAGATTCTGTCTCAACAAACTGCGGCGACAGATACAATTTGTAGTCCGGTCCGGGTGCCAGCTCGCCCATCAGGGTGATAGTCTCAGGGCTGATGGATACCGTGCCTTCACCCCAGTGTAAAAAATCACTGTCCTGCAGGTCCCGGCGAAATTCAGCAGTGTAAGTCGCCTGTGCTGACAGGGCCCTGATTCCGGCAACATCGGGGGCAGGCGGTGCGGTCAGTATCGGCAGGGTATAGATCCCGCCAGCGAAGCCGACCAAGCCGACGATACCGTGCGTGACAAATAACAACAGGGTACGTATCTTCATAACAGTCTCCGATATCACAATCCGGGTCAGGTTTGTGTCAGCCGTTGTTCCGCCTCGTGATATTTCGCAGCCGTTTTTGCGATAATCTCAGGCGGCAGCTCAGGGCCAGGCGGTGTTTTCGGCCAGTCCAGTGTTTCCAGATAATCGCGTACAAATTGTTTGTCAAAACTGGGCGGACTGATGCCGGTCTGATAATCAGTAATCGGCCAGAAGCGTGAAGCATCAGGGGTCAGGACTTCATCTATCAAGTGTAGCTGACCAGCGGCGTCCAGGCCGAATTCAAATTTGGTATCTGCGATGATGATACCGCGTTCCAGTGCATAGGCGGCACCCTCGCGATACAGGCGCAGGCTGATGTCCCGGATCTGTTGAGCCAGGGTTGATCCGATCAGTTGTTCGGTTGCGGCATAGTCGATATTTTCGTCATGTGCGCCAGCCGCCGCCTTACTGGATGGGGTATAGATGGGTTCCGGCAGCCGGGCCGCCTGTGGCAGGCCAGTCGGCAGATCAATACCACAGACGCTGCCGGTACGCTGGTAGTCCTGCCAGCCGGAGCCGATCAGATAGCCACGCACAATTGCTTCAACCGGTACCGGTTGCAGCCGCTTCACGATGCGTGCCCGGTCATGTAATTCAGCGTAGGCGGTGTTATCTGTTAGCACTGTTGTCAGTGGTATGTCAGTCTGATGATTCGGGATCAGATGCCGGGTGCGGGCCAGCCAGAAATCAGTGATCCGGGTCAGGACTTCGCCTTTACCCGGAATGGTTTGCGGTAGTACCACATCAAACGCAGACAGGCGGTCTGTGGTGACGATCAGCAGGTGGTCTGCGTCCAGGGCATAGCTGTCGCGGACTTTGCCCTGATGGAACAGTGGCAGATGGCTGAGAGCGGGGTGTGGCATAACGGTGGGTCAGCAATAATACACAGTATGGGTCATCAGGCGTGAGGCGGCTTGCATCGCCAGTTGGATCGGGCGTGGCAGGTCGGTACCGCCCTGTGCGCGGGCCTCGGCACCGTGCGCGGTTTCATCTGCCTGCATCTGTGCCAGGATACGGCGGGTTGGCTGATCTGCCGGGGTGATCTGATCCAGATGTCTGCCGAGATGGCCTTCAACCTGGCGTTCGGTCTCGGCGACAAAGCCGAGGCTCCAGCGATCCCCCAGTGCACCGGTACCGGCACCGAGTACGAAGGAACCGGCAAACCACAACGGATTCAGATAGCTGTGTCGCCCACCCAATTGCCGGATACGCTGGTCACACCAAGCCAGGTGGTCATTTTCTTCGGCTGCAGCCTGTTGCAGCGCGGCCTGCGTGGCCGTGCTGCGTGCAGTCAGTGCCTGGCCCTGATACAGGCCCTGAGCACAGATCTCGCCAGTGTGGTTAATGCGCATCAGTCGCGCATGGTGTTCGCGTTCTGCTGCAGTCAGATTGCCTTCCGCAACGCCTCGGGCCGGGTTGGCCCGCCCCGTGGTCTTCGGTTCGCCGGATAAGGTTCGTATTGCCTGATCAATGATGTGCAGGCAGCGATCAGTGGCGCTGTAGCGACGTGCTGTGTCTGACATTGCGCTTCTCAAATCGCAGCATCAGGTGTGCGTGGCAGGCCCTGCCGTTGCATATATGCAGCGTAGCGCTGCTGAATCCGGTTAATGTAAGGTGGCAATAAACGACCGATACGTTTTTTTTCCAGTTCTTTCCACTTGATGACTCTGATATCTCTGAATGAGAATTTAATAATTTTTTCGTTATCCAGAAACGGAATAATGGCATCATTTATTTTTTCTGCAAATTGTCCTTCATGAAATGATATACCGTCTGGCTGGTTGATCTCCTGTTCATCAATTACTCTGCCTTTCAGGCAGTATAAATCTACTTTCCCTATTTTTTTGCTTCTCAGCAAATCACATTGTGCGCGAATATTCAGGTAATATATATCTTTTTCATCCTGATCTTTTTGTTTGAATAAATCGCCAGTCCCGATATTTTTATCATGTAATCTGTCTTTTTTCAGAAACCTTGCGCCTTCCAGCAATCTTCGGAGTTCTGTTTTAGGAGGCGTTTCCTGAGTTTTATTCAGTATGCCACCATCAAACTCAAAGGGTGCCATGCGGGCATGCAGGTTATTCGATATCAGTTCACCTGTTTCTGATGCCGGATCAACACCATCTGCAGAAAAAGTCTGCCACATAATAGCAGGCCATTCTGAACTGATGGTGTAAAAATCAGAAAATAATCTTGTTTTACTGATCTGATAGGTTGCTTCCCATTTTTTCAGAACATACATGGATGGGTTTTCATGCAGCCACCCGTTGACCTCTTTGAATAAGGAGTCCGGATCCGCAAGCCTTGATTTGGCTAAAACAAACAGGTTAGATGGTTTGCCATCAGTCATTAATTCTTTTTCGATCAGCGCATTTTTTATATTATCCGGATCTTCATTGGTGAAAATAAATATGGGACAAAAACATTTTTCATTCAGTCTCCGGATGAATGCAATATTTTTCTGTGCATCGTAATCCTGCAGAGTGTCTGGAATAGTGATTGCTGGTGTGGTGTGCGTGTTTCCCAGATTCCAGTCCAGCAGCAGGAAAGAAAGGTTCTGGAAATGATCAACAACCTCTTCTTTTTCAGGGATATTGTGATACTTTAAGACAGGTATCTGTCTGGACTCAATTTGCTGAATAATCTTTTGTATGTTTGCATCTTTTTTATTTATTTCATCATCAATAATGACAGCTATCCCGTTGAATAAGTCTTCTGATAGTTGTGTTTCCATTATTTTTCTTCCACGCACAGGTTGATAACAAAACTGGCCCCGGGCAGGGGTTTTTCATCTGCTAACTCAGCAAGCTCTATTGAGTATTCGTGTCTTTCGAGAAGTTGTCTGGCAATATAGAGTCCTAATCCTCGTCCTTCGTCACCTTTGCCGGAATAAAAAGGCTCAAAGATATAAGGCGTATCTTCTTTATCAATACCCGGCCCATTATCGGAAAAAATCATTTGTCCCTTGTCGCCGTCCAGAATGATTTCAATCTGTTTGTCTTCTTTAACGGTTTGTTGCAGCCAATATACTGCATTATCAAATAAATTTAATAAAAGTTGTAATAATACGGCATCCGTTGTTCTGGCAATGAGTGGGGAGCCTGTCTGATGCACTGTCAGCTGAATCGCCTGTTTTTTCAACAATCCGCGATAAATTCTTTCCACTTTTTGTATTGCATCTTTTATCCGGACAGACTTACGTCGCTGTTTAGAAGATTTGAATAAGGTCTGGATGTTTTTTATCCGATCTTTGGCAAAACTCAGGCCACCTCTGATAGATTGCAATTCTTTTAACAGATATTCTTTGTCGATTTCATCAATTGACATCATATCCTGAATCAGGTTGTCAAGATTGATCAACACTTTTTCCATGATAGCCATGATATCATGCGAAGCGGTTTCAACAGACAGACCAACGCCGGCCAGTTCTTCTGTCGTTTCTGCTCGCTGAACAAGATAACGTCTTTCGGTCTTGTATTCCTGTTCAGTCTTAGCGAGTAGTTGCAGTGCTTTTTTATTGTCACCGACTGCAGATTTTAATACGTCAAGATTCTGCTGTACCTGGCCATTTTTGAAAGATGTCTGGTCTTTTCTGTCGCTCAGGTTCTGGCGATAGCGCGCATAGGCTGTCTGACGTATCCAGGCCAGAAAGGTTTGTAGTAGGGTGATAAAATCTTCTGTTGCATCGCCCTCGTCAATCAGGCCTTCCCGATTGGTCTTGTCTTTCAGGTTCGGGTTGTGCTTTTGTGAGATCTTCACAAAACCCACGACCTGATCATTACTCAGGAAATGTCCGGCACTTATGGTACCCCGATATATGTCAATGCGTAGCCAGTCGTCGTCTGGTTCGCCATAAGGGTAGACCCGTATGCCATCCCGATAAAGATAAATCCGGTGATCCCGAATGATAGTCTTATCGTCTTTGTCCAGACGATATTTTTCGGCAACCTGTGCACTCAGATCGAAGATATAAAAGCCAAATTCAAAACTACCGCACTCTATCTTTCTGTCTTTCAGCTTGTGGCCTGCATTGCCAAATCTGTCTTTGAACACCTTTAGTCCAGTAATTTTCGGGTCAAAGAGACTGAGTGCTCTTTTATCGTTATTGATTGTGAATTCATAGGTCATTTCTTCAGCATTGAAATGACCCTGTTCGATCTTAATAACTGATCTGTTATCCAGGAGCTCGTGTAATTTTTCAAGATAATCTGATTGAAAATTCTGATGTTTTTCATCCTGATACAGGCTGACTTCGAAGTCATGAGATTGTTTTTCAGGAAAAATTGATGCCAGTTTAGTCAGGTCACGGTAGATAGAAGCGACTTTCTTTTCGGTCCAGCGTCCTTTCAGGTTATGGATGGCGATCCGGGTACCATGTTCAGATCGTTGTTTTTTGCGTGCTCCCAGTGCCAGTGCGGATGGTTTAATGAATTGAGGTGCACGATGCATCAGCGTTACACTCAGGTCATCAATAAACAAGTCTTTTTCATAACCGTTTTCGGTCAGAAAGTCATCGTCATAGTGGGAAAAATCATAAGAAATACAATGTTCGTGTGGCTCGTTCTGCGCGCGCGTAACAATTTCTATCTGCCGACCCAGTTTGAGGATAGCAAAACGGCCTATACCTTTTTCTCCCTGGATGATCCTGCCTTTAAGCGTGGTATCTCTGGTCTTTTTTCTTTTTTTCTTTTCCGGTGTGGCTGGATTCAGCCAGTGGTTTTCTATAATCTGTTGATTCATCCCATGGCCATTATCTTCAATAATAATGCTGGACTCCGGCCTGATCTGATAATCTTTCCCGAAATTCTTAAAGGTGACTTTGACCCATTCAGCATCTGCATCATAAGCATTTTTAATTAATTCTATCAGAGCAATTCTTTCATTTCTGATCAGTTGTTCACCCAACATGGTTAAGAGTCGGGCGTAAGGCCGGATTTTAAGTTGTTTTGTCTGGTTCATGAGGCCTTGTTGCCGATGATGATATATTCTTCATGATATATCCTGCGGCCTGTATCAGTGGAAGTAAATCTACCATACTGATTCCGATAAGGAGTTAATATCTTGTTTTTTATTTTGCGTTTTGTGACATGGAGTTGAGTAAAACCAGCATTCTGTAAAGATTCTGCCAGATGCCGGGCATTGTTTATTTTAACTTTTTTATATTCAGTATTACCGATAACGAATAATGCGCTCCCTCCTGGATTCAGAATATCAAATGATTTTTGTGCAACATGCTGCATATCTAAAAAATATTTTGCCACCGATTTAGATTTTGCTTTATATTGCTTTAATAGTTGGGTGACTATTTCCATGCCGGTAGTATTCAGTTTTTTTAATAATGCATCAAAATTGTATTCATGATGTGAGCTGCCAATTGTGCCTTTTCTTAAGGATTTATAATTTTTTGTATAGTCTAACCATAAAGATGACAGTTGATGTAAATCAGCATATTCATAAGAAGTAACATAAGGTGGGCTGGTGATGATCATATCGATAGGTGGTATTTTTTCAGCATCGACATCTAAAAAGTTTCCGGTCATGATTTCAGATCTGGCCTCGCCCAGACTATCGCCGAGATCTTTCACCGATGCGTACATGAAGGCATATTGTGTCTTAAATGCATCCAGTATCTGTACTGGCTGTTTGTCCGGATCTATCTGTGGCTTAATTGATCGGGTTAACCAGCGCGATGTTGATTTCAGGATGTTGGAAAATCCGCACAAAAAAAAGAGTTTGTAATCACTATCATCTGGTATGGTAGTCTTTATGATATATTTCAGGTGTGCCAGTGCATTATATTGTTCAGATGGATACCAGTATTGTAAGCGTTCAGGTGCTGATTCAAAGTAGTTTATGATACCTTCACTGGTATAAGCATTTAATATTTTTGCATAATAATCCTGTAGCTTGCTGATCTGATACTGTCGGCTTTTTGTGCGCGCAATCAGGGTTGCGACCGGATTGATATCACAGCCCCAGAAGTCAATGTTATTACGTTTTGCTTCAAATGCTGTTGTGCCACAACCACAGAATATATCAGCAATGCGTGCAGGTTTTGCACTGAGTCTGAGTGCCTGAGTGGTGATAAATGCCGGAAATTTGGCCGGGTAAGCGTGTATCCGGTGTATCTTCTGTTCCTGTCCGTTATCGGGATTCCAGTGGGGGTCAACAGGGACATCAGAAAAATCAAAGTCACGTGCTGTGTGGACAGGTAACATGTTGAAGACTTTTAGTTTTTAAGGCTGACATTTTTAATGTGTTCTGGTCAGTCGATAGTCGCGTCAACCGATCTGTCACTTGTCTGTTCCGTCTGACCTGGAATGACGCAGTGGCATTCTGAAAGTCGCCACGTAGGTGGCTGTTCCACTGCACTGGAAGGCGTTATCCGGTCATGGCTCTCCGGGGGCGTCTGCGGCCCGGACGGCCGCAGCCGAGCCCCCACGGATGGGTTGATGGCGTACCCCGGAGAGCCATGACCGGATAACGCTGGCACTGAGATCGCGCTACATCAGTTTGCATTTCACCCGACCTCAGGGGTTGTGATGTGATCAGCATGCTGGTCTGCCTGCACCTGATTCAGCGGGGTGTTGTGGAGCCAGTGCTGTGCTGCGGCAACTGTGACGAAGGAACCGAATACCAGTACCAGATCGTCTGCGTTGCTATGCTGATCTGCCAGCGCGAATCCGGCTGCCGGATCGGGGCACATCGTATGTGATGCCGTCGTTGTTACTGACCGGAGTGCCTGTTGCAAGCTGTGCGCACTGGCACCTCGTTCTGCTGCGCTCAGATCCAGCAGGTACCAGTGGTCGGTACGATGTGCAATCGCCCGGAACAGATCGGTGCTGACTTTATCCTGCAATAAACCCACCACAGTACGCACCTTGCCAGCAACGAAATAATCACCCAGCTGTCTGGCCAGCCCGGCAACTGCCTGCGGGTTGTGCGCCACATCCAGAATCCAGCGGGCGCGCCGCTGGTGGATTTCAAAGCGTCCGGACAGGGTGACATTCAGCAGTCCTTGCCGGATCGCTTGCTGATCAACCGGATAATGGTCGTGCAGGCAGGCCAGTACCTGCAGTACCGCAGCCGCATTCTGTAGCTGGATGCTGCCGCGCAGATTGGGCAGGGGCAGGGCGCGGCGACTCAGTTCTGTGGTATGCCAGTGCCAGTCCTGTTCTGAGGCCTGATAATGATAATCCTGTCCCACCCGCAATAAGTCAGCACCGGTCTGGTGCGCAGCGGCGGCGATACTTTGCGGCATCTCTGGTGCGGCGTAGACCACGGGTCGTCCGGAGCGCATAATACCGGCCTTTTCTGCGCCAATCGCCTCCAGTGTATCGCCCAGCCAGTCAGTATGATCCAGCCCGATACCGCTAATCAGCGCGACATCGGCATCCACAATATTCACTGCATCCAGCCGCCCGCCGAGTCCGACCTCCAGCAGGGCGATATCCGGCTGCTGTTGCTGCAACAGATACAGTGCGGCCAGGGTGCCATACTCAAAATAGGTCAGTGGTATGGTATGGCGCGCCTGTTCGACAGCACTAAATGCAGCACATAACATCTCGTCGGTTGCCGGCTGGCCTGCGATAACGAGACGTTCGTTGTAGCGTTGCAGGTGGGGGGAGGTGTAGGTGCCGACACGATAGCCTGCGGCCTGCAGAATCGCCTGCAGCAGGGCCACACATGAGCCTTTGCCATTGGTGCCGGCAATTGTGATGATCTGACGCGCGGGTACCGGTGCGCCCAGTGTCTGCCAGACTTGTTGCACCCGGGCAAGCCCCAGTTCAACCTGCTGCGGGTGTTGGGCTGAGATGTAGGTGAGCCAGCCGGGCAGGTCAGTTGGGAGGGGCACGATGGCACAGGATACTGAGTGTGCTGGCCAGCTGATCGCGCAGTTGACGACGATCTGTGATCTGGTCTATCGCGCCTTTTTCCAGCAGAAATTCGCTACGCTGGAATCCGTCGGGTAAGGTTTCGCGTACGGTCTGTTCGATCACACGTGGTCCGGCAAAGCCGATCAGTGCATTCGGTTCTGCAATATTCAGATCGCCGAGCATCGCCAGACTGGCGGACACGCCACCCATGGTGGGATCAGTCAGTACCGAAATAAACGGCAGGCCCTGTTGTGCCAGCTGGTGCAGTGCGGCAGAGGTCTTCGCCATCTGCATCAGTGAAAACAAGGACTCCTGCATCCGTGCACCACCACTGGCGGCAAAGCAGACGAATGGGCAACGTTGTTCAATTGCGGCCTGTACGCCCAGCACAAAGCACTCGCCAACGACTGAGCCCATGGAGCCCCCCATGAATTTAAACTCAAACGCTGCCGCGACAATCGCCTGTGACTTCAGTCTGCCTCGCAACACGACCAGGGCATCATGTTCGCCCGTTGATTTTTGTGCTGCAGCCAGGCGATCTTTATATTTTTTGCTATCTTTGAATCTGAGAGGATCCCCGGACCGGATATCGGCACCCAGTTCTTCGCGTGGTTCAGGATCTAAAAATAAGTCCAGGCGGCGACGCGCACCAATCCGGTTATGATGGTCGCACTTCGGACACACATCCTGGTTGCGTTCTAATTCAGCCTGGTACAGCACGGCCGCGCAGCCCGGACATTTGGTCCACAAGCCTTGTGGAATCGTTTTTCTGGAGCCACCTTCTGTGCGAATGCGACCGGGTAGCAGATTTTCAAGCCAACTCATAAATCAGCAATCGTCATGGTTAAATAACCTGAAAGGCATTCTGAGGATTTTCTGGCGGGCGGTTGATGGCAGCCCGTAATTCAGCCAGCATGGCACCAGCCACAGCCGGTATCTGGTCTGGCTGATCAGCATAGTCTGCGATACGGGCCACCAGAGCACTGCCAACCACCACCGCATCCGCGATAGCGGCCATCGCCTGAGCGGTCGCAGCATCTCTGATGCCGAAGCCAACGCCCACCGGCAGCGTTGTGCGTGCCCGAATCTGTGCCAGCTTTGCGGCCACACTCGCGGTATCCAGGTGGCCTGCACCCGTGACCCCTTTCAGCGAGACATAATACACAAATCCGCGCGCAACCCGGGTGATCTGCGCAATACGTTGCGGGGTGGTGGTCGGGGCGACCAGAAAGATCGGATCTATGCCCTGTTGCAGCAGGCAGTCCGTCAGGTCGCGGCAGGCCTCTGGTGGGCTGTCCACCATCAGCACACCGTCCACCCCGGCGCGTTGTGCAGCGGCGGCAAATTCAGGGTAGCCCATCGCTTCCAGCGGATTGAGATATCCCATCAGCACAATCGGTGTGGTGGTGTTGGTACGACGAAACGCCGCCACCATCGCCAGCACCTGAGTCAGTGAGACCCCTTGTGCCAGTGCACGTTCGCTGGCCAGCTGAATCACCGGGCCGTCGGCCATTGGGTCAGAAAAGGGTACGCCCAGTTCGATGATGTCTGCACCCTGTTCGACCAGGGTATGCAATAACGGTACGGTTACTGTCGGTTGCGGATCGCCCGCTGTGACAAACGGAATCAGTGCTGTTTTGTGCCTGGCGCGCAGTGCAGTGAAGCACTCTGTAATTCGACCCATTATGCAGCCTCCGCCAGAGTCGTCACGGTTGCCATGTCTTTATCACCACGACCGGACAGGTTGATCAGGATGGTCTGTGCCGGTGTCAGCTGTGGTGCCAGCTGTAAGGCATACGAGATCGCATGACTGGACTCCAGTGCCGGAATGATCCCTTCGGTCCGGGTCAGGCGATAAAAGGCAGCCAGTGCCTGGTCATCGGTGACGGCCACATAGGTTGCGCGCTGGTTATCCTTCAGCCAGGCGTGTTCCGGACCAACGCCCGGATAATCCAGGCCGGCGGAGACTGAGTGGGTGGCGACGATCTGTCCGTCCGGGTCTTCCATCAGGTAGGTGCGGTTGCCATGTAACACACCGGGCCTGCCGGCATTCAGTGGTGCGGCATGCATCCCGGAATCCAGTCCGCTTCCGGCGGCCTCCACGCCATACAGTGTGACACGCTCGTCGGCCAGAAACGGATGAAACAACCCAATCGCGTTTGATCCGCCGCCAACACAGGCCACCAGGGCATCGGGTAGCTGACCGGTCAGCGTCAGCATCTGCTGTCGCGCCTCACGCCCGATCACAGCCTGAAAATCACGTACCATCATCGGATACGGATGCGGCCCGGCGACTGTGCCGATGATATAAAATGTGTTGTCCACCTGCGTGACCCAGTCACGCAGTGCTTCATTCAGCGCATCCTTGAGTGTTTTTGAGCCGGATGAGACGGCACGTATCTCTGCCCCCAGTAACTGCATCCGCTGTACGTTCGGTTGCTGGCGTGCAATATCCACCTCACCCATAAACACCACGCATTCCAGGCCGAGACGTGCTGCGACTGTGGCGGTGGCGACGCCATGCTGGCCGGCACCGGTTTCGGCAATGATCCGGGTCTTGCCCATCCGCTTCGCCAGCAGGGCCTGACCAATGGCACTGTTGATCTTATGTGCACCGGTATGGTTCAGATCTTCGCGTTTCAGATATAACCGGGCACCGCCCAGCTCATGACTGAGTCGTTCTGCATGGTAGATGGGCGACGGACGACCCACATAATGTTGCAGATCGGCATCCAGCTCCGCCAGAAATGCCGGGTCCTGTCGTGCCTGCGTATAGGCCTCGCGCAGCTGCGCAATCGGTTCCATCAGGGTTTCGGCGACAAAGGTGCCGCCATACCGGCCAAAATGACCGAGTTCATCGGGTAAATCGGTATTGATCACAACATATCTCCGCAACGTACCTGGGCGGTAAACCGGGCTATCTTCGCAGCATCCTTGATCCCTGGTGCAGATTCAACCCCGCCGCTGACATCCACCGCATACGGGCGCACCTGGCGCACTGCCTGTGCCACATTATCGGCATGCAGACCACCGGCCAGGATAATCGGCTGCGCCAGACGGGCTGGTATCAGCGACCAGTCAAATGTCATACCGGTGCCGCCGGGTACACCCGGGCGATAGGTATCCAGTAATAGGGCACCTGCAGCAGCGAAGGTTGTGCTGACTGCTGACCAGTTGGTATCGGCGTGCACCCGGATCGCCCGGAACCAGGGGTGCTGCACCGCTGCGCAGGTCGCCGCTGACTGATTGCCGTGAAACTGCACACAATCCAGCCGGGCCTGGGCGATGATCTGGCGGATCTGTGTCACTGGTGTATCCACAAACAGCCCGACAGTCGTCACCAGAGGCGGCAGGCGAGCGATAATGGCAGCGGCCTGGGCTGGTGTGACATAACGCGGGCTCGGCGGATAAAATACAAAGCCGAGTGCATCCACACCCTGAGTCACTGCTGTCAGCGCGTCCCGGGTGCGGGTTATGCCACAGATTTTGATTCGGGTACGCTGCACAGTGTCATCCCGGAAAAATGGCCAGTTTCATACAGTCCACACGCAGAAAGTATGTTAGACGATAATCCACAGGATGTCATGGCGTCGGAAGTTGCGGGGTGCACTTTGGACTGATGTGGGCTGAAACTACAAAACTTAATGGTGTTAGCCTCAGTATTGGCATGACCCGAACCTGTTCTCCGAGGTACGCCATAAACCCATCCGTGGGGGCTCGGCTGCGGCCATCCGGGCCGCAGACGCCCTCGGAGAACAGGTTCGGGTCATGCCCCTTCAGGTACGGTGTGACAATTACCTGTGTCACTATTTTTAAGTGGGTGCTACCAGTATTCAGCACCTGTTCGTGATCTGGCACCTTGTCATTCTGCGCGCAGCGAAGCGTAGTCGCAGAATCCGCCTGATCTGCGCCGACTGCTAGTCTTCACCAACTGATAAGGAATCATAATGCGATTGATGTTACTGGGTGGCCCGGGTGCCGGTAAAGGTACACAGGCGAACTTTCTGACCGCACACTATGGTATACCGCAGATCTCAACCGGCGATATGCTGCGCGCTCAGGTGCAGGCTGGTACCGCACTCGGACTGGCAGCGAAAAAAGTGATGGACAGCGGTGGACTGGTCTCAGATGAGATCATCATCGCGATGGTCAGAGAACGCATTGCTCAGCCGGACTGCCAGTCAGGCTATCTGTTTGACGGCTTTCCGCGCACTATCCCGCAGGCTGAGGCTTTGAACAAGGCTGCGATCCCGCTGGATGCAGTGATCGAAATCGCGGTAGACGATGCCGAAATTATCCGTCGTCTGTCCGGGCGGCGGGTCCATCTGTCTTCTGGTCGCACCTACCATATCCGGTTTAATCCGCCCCGTGTCGCGGGTAAAGATGATGTCACGAGCGAAGATCTGGTGCATCGGGATGACGATCAGGAAGCCACTGTGGCACAACGCCTGGCTGTATACCATGAACAGACTGCACCATTGATTGCTTATTATCAGCAGGCAGCGACTGCGGGCCGGAACCGCTATATCCGTATTGCCGGCGTAGGGGCGGTGGCACAGATACAACAGCAGATTCTGGCTGAGCTGCGCACTGACTGAATGGGTGCTGCGCAAACTGTGGCTCAGGCACTGGCGGCGGCACGCCACCGCCTGGCGCAGGCACAACAGACACCGGCAGAGGCGGATGGCCTGCTGGCACATCAGCTGCAGCAGGATCGTACCTACCTGATCGCACATCCCGAAGCTGAGCTGAGTCCGGCTCAGTCTGCAGACTATGCGCACCTGATCACGCAACGTTGTGCTGGTATACCCGTCGCCTATCTGACCGGTCGGCGTGCCTTCCGGAATCTGGTGCTGCAGGTGAATGCGCATACCTTAATTCCACGTCCGGAGACTGAACATCTGGTTGAGCAGGCACTGCAGCTGGGGCCGACAGATGCTGCTGTGCTGGAGCCGGGCACAGGCAGCGGTGCGATAGCACTGGCACTGGCGCAGGAACGTCCGGCCTGGCAGATCACTGCGACTGACATCAGCCTAGACGCACTGGCACTGGCGCAGCAGAATGCTGTGCGCCATCGTCTGACGACAGTGCGTTTCGTGCACAGCGACTGGTTTGCGGCACTGAACGCGCGTTACGATCTGATCGTCAGCAATCCGCCGTATGTGGCGGTGGACGATCCGCATCTGGCACGTGGCGATCTGCGGTATGAACCGCAGATCGCTCTGGTGGCCGGGCCGGATGGCCTGGCGGCAATCCGGCACCTGGTGTACCAGGCTCCGGCCTATCTGCGGCCCGGCGGCTGGTTGTTGCTGGAGCATGGTGCAACACAAGGCGCGGCTTGCCGCGCCTTGTTGCAGCAGCGCGGCTTCAGCGACATCCACACCTGGCCGGATCTGGCCGGGCTGGACCGGCTCAGCGGGGCACGTCTGGCATGATTTCAGAGGTTATCCTGCCGCTGGTAAGATGCAAACTGATGTGGTGATCTCAGTGCCAGACCAGATGGATTCTGCGACTGCAGCTTCGCTGCGCGCAGAATGACAATGACAGCGTGTTCGTCAGGTCGTAAACAGGTGCCGGATACTGGCGGCTGGTCTACAGGCCCCAGATGGTGATGGTGCAGCTATCCTGATCTGCGGTGTCCTGCCAGATTCTGTCTTCCCACGAAACCTGTGTGCGGCGATCAAAGATCAGCAGGTGTGCCTCATTCGCACCACACCGCGCGGCATAGTCGGCGGTTTGTGGCAGACCGTCTGCCAGAGTCGCCTCCAGCGAGCCATATCGGATCTTCAGTTCCAGCACAATTCTCTGAGTCTCGCCATGCAGACCGGTCTGTTCGTCCAGTGGCCATTCGATATACAGATCGGTACGTTTCCGTCCGAGGCCATATTCCCGGTTGATGCGTCCGCCGCCATTCACGATTCGTTGCAGAAATGCCTGCAGTAACAATTGTGGCCCGGCTTCTTTGTATTGAAATTGTTCTATCCAGGCATCGCTGTGTTCGCGGAAGAATTGCTGGAACGCCTGCAGCAGCCGGGGCATATCCAGTCGTCGTTCCGGGGTCAGGTACCAGTGCTGGTCATGGTTAATCGTGATCTGGCTGGTCCAGATCAGTTCTCGTGGTATCGTTTCCTGATAGATCCGGTTTGCTATCTGGATGTCAGGCTGCATCGTGATCAGACCAAGATCAGCAACATACCGGGCATCATCTGTGGGAATGTCTGAAGGCTTACCGGTACCGGCCAGCAGGGCGGCAATCACCTGATGCACACGCGGTTCTTTCAGCTTATCGGTGAGTTGATCCAGATGGGTCGCACCTGACAGAATCAGTTGTTCCCGCGCGACCCGATAGTCTGCCAGCGTGATGGGGACAGTACGATCCCACAAATGACGCATTTGTGGTGAGCGAGTCAACTGATAGCCGAGTGCATTCACCAGCCAGGGTTGGCCCCGGGCGTCGGCCCACAGCTCGGGATAGATATCTGACGCAAAGATCTGCCCGGTCGCTGTGGTATGTTGTTGCCACAGGGCCTGTACTTCAGGTTCATCCAGATTGCCGAGACGCAAGGCAGTTGCCTTGATATTAAACGCAGAACCGCCGGTAATGATGTCTTTGTGCTTTGTGTGGATACGGTAATCCCGCACATCCCGCACGCCACACAACACAATGGAACTCGGAAATGCACTCGGGCGCTGGGCATAACCTGCCCGGATCTGACGTAATACTGAAACCAGAGTATCGCCCACCAATGCATCAATTTCGTCCAGAAACAGAACGGTTGGCTTATCACTTGCTTCCGCCCACCAGGTCAGCAGGTCAGTGAGTGCATCACCCGGATCCGCAAAGGGGCGGTTGTTGAGATAAGCAGTCAGGCGTGTCTCTTTGAGATACGTTTTAGCATTGCGCACAATTACCGAGCAGATGGTGCGTATAGCCTCCGGGATGTTGTCGCGTAGGGCCTGAGCCGCCTCAATGTTGGCATATAAAGCGCAGTAATCACCCTGTTTGTTCAGATGATCCATCAGGGCCAGCAGGCAGGTGGTCTTACCGGTCTGGCGCGGGGCATGCAGTACGAAGTAATTTTCTTCTTCCAGCAGCATGCTGATATGCGTCATATCCATCCGTTGCAGCGGATCAATCAGATAATGTTTGTCGGCTCTGGAGGGTCCGGCCTGGTTAAAAAACGGCATTCTGGTTCCCCATCATATCTGTTCCGGTTTCAGTGGTTTTCACGTTGCATCACCAGCAGATAATTCACATCCATATCCTGCGCGTCCAGACGATAACGCCGTGAGAACGGGTTGTAGCATAATCCGGACTGCTGCACCTGCTGCAGTCCGGCAGCCCGGCCCCAGCGGGCCAGCTCAGACGGGCGGATAAACTGCTGGTAATCATGAGTGCCTTGCGGTAACAGACCGAGCACATATTCCGCACCGATAATCGCAAACAGATACGATTTCAGGTTGCGGTTCAGTGTGGAAAAGAACACCAGGCCACCCGGGCGCACCAGGTCGTGGCAGGCCTGCACCACGGCACACGGATCCGGCACATGTTCTAACATCTCCAGGCAGGTCACAACATCAAACGACGCTGGCTGTTCCGCAGCCAGCTGTTCCGCTGTCGTCTGCTGATAATCCACCGTCAGCCCGCTCTCTGCCAGATGCAGCCGCGCGACGCCAAGCGAGGCCGCAGCCATGTCAATGCCAGTGACCTGTGCACCCGCTGCAGCCATGGCTTCGCACAGCAGCCCGCCGCCACACCCCACATCCAGTACCTGCTTATCTGCTAATGATACCTGACCCTGAATAAAGCCCAGACGCAATGGATTGATCTGATGTAGTGGCCGGAATTCACTGGTCGGATCCCACCAGCGACTGGCCAGTTGCGCAAATTTTTCGATTTCCTGCGCATCCACATTAGGCGATACGGACATCAGGCCTCCCGGACCAGGGTGGACAGCACCGATAAATCGGCGACCTGTAATAACAATTGTGCAGTCTGATGCAATAAGGCCAGCCGGTTGTTGCGCAATGTCGGCTCGTCAGCCATCACCATCACCCCGGCAAAAAAGGTATCCACCGGTGTGTGCAATTGTGCCAGCACGGACAGCATGGCATGATAATCACCAGCCAGTGGGCGCAGTGCCTGTGCTGTGTGTTGTAACTGTGCCGATAACTGGTGTTCTGCCGGTGCAGTGAAGTGTTGTGCCTGAATCGGGGGCAATGTGGTGCTGCCGACCTTTTTCAGCACCTGAGTAATCCGTTTGTGCACGGCTGCCAGCGCAACCGCCTGCGGGGTTTGCGCAAACTGCCGGATGGCCTGTACGCGCTGTTCAAAATCAGCCAGGGTTGCTGGCCGGACAGCGGCCACGGCCTGTACGATCGGCTTACTGATCCCGATCTCCTGATACAGGCCGAACAGGCGTTGCAGCATAAACGCTTCAACCCGGTCTGCCACATCAGGTTCTGTCAGGCGGTCTGCCAGCTGTGTTTCCGCACACCGGATCAGTTCAGTGTAAGACACCGACAGCTGTTGTTCACGCAGGATGCGCAATACTCCCAGCGCGGCACGACGCAGGGCAAATGGATCCTTGTCACCGGTCGGTGCCTGACCGATGCCGAAGATACCGACCAGCGTATCCAGGCGGTCTGCCAGCGCAATTGCCATGCCGACCTGGCTTTGTGGCAGCGTATCGCCCGCAAAACGTGGCAGATAAAATTCTGCCAGGGCCTGCGCCAGGGCGGCTGGTTCACCATCCCGCTGTGCCTGATAACGTCCCATCACACCTTGCAGGTCGGGAAACTCCTGCACCATCTGTAACATCAGATCACAACGGCTCAGGTGCGCCGCCCGCTCCGTCAGAGTCACATCACTGCCAATTCTGGTGGCAATCTGCTGTGCCAGTTGCGCGACACGTGCGGTCTTATCCGCCAGCGTACCCAGCTGTTCCTGAAAGATCACCTGTTGCAACGCAGCCTGATGATCTGCCAGCCGTTGTGTCCCGTCCTGCTGCCAGAAAAATTGTGCATCGGCCAGACGCGGGCGCATCACACGTTCGTACCCGGCCCGAACCTGTGCCGGATCGCGACTGGCAAGATTGGCCACGGCAATAAAATACGGCTGCAGATCGCCCTGTGTATCAAATACAGGTACAAACTTCTGATGCTGTTGCATACTGGATACCAGCACTTCGGTCGGTAGTGCCAGATAATCTGCCGGAAAGCGACCAGTCAGCGCGACCGGCCATTCATTCAGCGCCGTAATCTCATCCAGCAGATCTTCATCCGACCCGGCCACCAGCCCCAGTTCAGCTGCTGCGGCCACCACCTGCTCCCTGATGCGTGCCCGCCGCACCGCAAAATCAGCAATTACCCATCCCTGTGTCTCCAGAACAGACGCATAACTCGCCGGATCCGGCAGCCGGATCGGCTGCGGATGATGAAACCGGTGACCCTGTGTCTCGCGCCCGGCACGTATGCCGAACAGGGTGCAGTCCACCACATCCTGACCATGCAGCAACACCAGCCAGTGTACCGGACGGACAAAGCTGTCAGAGCTTTCCCCCCAGCGCATCCGTTTCGGAACCGGCAGACGGCGCAGTACCTGGCTGATCATCTCCGGCAACAGATCAGCCGTGGCCTGGCCCGGCTGTATCTGCTCATACTGCAACCAGCGACCCTTTGTTGTCTCCAGCACACCCAGCTGATCAACGGCGACGCCACAGGAACGTGCAAATCCGCGTGCCGCCCGGGTCGGGTTGCCGGCAGCATCATAGGCAGCTGACCAGGCCGGGCCACGTCTGAGCTGACGGCGTTCCGGCTGATGCCGGGCGACATCACGCACCAGTACCGCCAGACGCCGGGGTGTCGCATATGGCACTAATGCACCATGCGTGATTTCAGCAGCTGTCAGCTCTGCTGCCAGCTGCCCGACCAGTGCCGCAGACAAGCGGGGCAGTGCCAGAGGAGGTAGCTCTTCGGTACCCAGCTCAAACAACAGATCGGCCTGTTCAGTCATGTCTGGCTCCGCTCTGTTGCAGTAACGGAAACTGCAGACGCTCACGCACTGCATAATAGGCCTGTGCTACAGCACGTGCCAGAGCACGCACCCGCAGGATATAGCGTTGTCGCTCGGTCACAGACACCGCATGGCGCGCATCCAGCAGATTAAACACATGCGAGGCCTGCAGAACCTGCTCATATGCCGGGAGTGGCAGATTTGCTGCGACCAGTGCCTGCGCGGCGGTCTCGCATTGGGCAAATTGTTGTTGCAGCACAGCGACATCTGCCAGTGTAAAGTTGTAGGTGGACTGTTCGATTTCATTCTGCCGGAACACATCACCATAGGTGATCACGCCCTGCTCAGACCGGGTCCAGACCAGGTCATATACTGAGTCCACCCCCTGCAGATACATCGCGATACGTTCCAGACCATACGTAATCTCGCCGCTGACGGGGCGACATGCCAGACCACCGACCTGCTGAAAATAGGTGAACTGAGTCACCTCCATCCCGTTCAGCCAGACCTCCCAGCCCAGACCCCAGGCCCCCAGCGTTGGCGATTCCCAGTTATCTTCGACAAACCGGATATCCTGCGTCAGACCATCAATACCGAGCATGGCGAGAGAGTCCAGATAGGCTTGCTGGATATCCGCTGGCGACGGCTTCAGAATGACCTGAAACTGATAATAATGTTGCAGCCGGTTCGGATTTTTACCGTAGCGCCCATCGGTTGGTCGGCGTGATGGCTGCACATAAGCACTGCGCCAGGGCTCCGGCCCGATCGCACGTAAAAAGGTTGCACTGTGAAAGGTGCCGGCTCCCATCGGCTGGTCATACGGTTGTACCACCACACAGCCCTGTGCTGCCCAGTAACCTTGTAAGGCAAAGATAAGTTCCTGAAAAGTATTGATTTCCTTCATAATTCCTCGTGATTTTTCATACTATTTAGTACAACGATATGGGGAGAAACGTGATGCCACGAAAACTGATCTGTTCTGACTGGGCAATAAAAAAGTTACTCAGAAGTAAAGCGAATTTTGAAATTCTGGAGGGATTTCTGAGTGAGCTGCTGAAAGATGATATTCAGGTTCTTGATATTCTGGAAAGTGGTAGTAACAAAGATAACAGTGAGGATAAATCTAATCAGGTTGATCTGAAGGTTAAAAACCGGAAAGATGAAATCATCATCATTGAAGTGCAGTATCAGAGTCAATATGACTATCTGCAAAGAATATTGTTCGGGATATCAAAAATGATCGTTGAACATCCTGATAGATATGCATTATCAGGATATATTAGGATTATCGAAAGAACAGAAGTCACTATACAGTAAGCGCAGGGTATATTAGGTATTTCCGGAATACTAACTGATCAAAATGAATAGTTTTAATGATATTGCTAAGGATACGTCAGATGAATGGATATATTTTCTGAAAAATGAAGAAATCAGAAGTGATTTTAAGGCGAAAGGCCTGAAAAAAGTAAAGCAGGAACTTGATATTCTGAAATTGCCGGAAAAAGAATGCCTGGCCTACGAAAGATACCAGAATGATCTGTACTATCAGGCCAGTATGGTCGAGTCATCCTATACCATAGGGAAGTGGCAGAGATAAAAGATTTCCCGGAAAGTTGATTGCACCTTGTTCAGGTGTTTCTACAGACCAAGCTGGTTCCAGGTCTTCTCAATGCGAATCACTGAGATCGGGTAGGGCGTACCCAATTGTTGTGCGAACAGGGAGACCCGTAATTCTTCCAGCTGCCAGCGTATCTGCGCCAGGCGCGGGTCAGCGGGTTGTTGTCTGATACGTTGCTGCCAGCGTTGCCAGATGTCCGCCATGGTCTGCATCTGTTGCTGGTCGCGCACCTGGCCACCAGTGTTCAGCCGGGTGAGACGCTGGATGATTGCCTGCAGATAACGGCAGTAATGCATCAGTTGTGCGACCGGGGTGTGTTGCACAAAGCCTGGATAGAGCAGTTGTTGTAGCTGTTCCTGCACGTCGGTCACAATGATGCCCCGGCTGGCCTGTTGCAGCTGGCTCAGTTGCTGGTGTATCTGGTCGTGCAATCCCAGACTGTCCTGTACCAGAGTTTTCAGCTGCTGATAGGTTGTGTGGAGTTGTGCCTTGCCCTGATTATGGCAGGTGGCGAATTGTGTGGCATCCCGAATCAGAGTCGGGTCTTTCCCGGTGAGAAAGGCCTGTGTTATCGCCTGCCGGATCAGCTGTTCGGTCAGGGGCAGAGGTTCTGCGGGCATGTCGGCGGTTGCCGGGAGTTGGGCATACTGCCAGGTGGTCCGGGTATCAGGGCCGTCGCGGCGCAGTTCACGTATCAGGCGTGACTGGCGCAGCATGAGCAGACGTATCAGGCCCTGCCGGTGTTGTTCGGCGGCCTGTTCGCTGGAAGCCAGACAGTGTACGGCAACACTGTCACCATCGTCTGTCAGGGCCGGGTAGGCCCGGATCGTGAGTCCGTTCTGGCGGATGGTCACGTGTTCGGGCAGGGGGTCACAAGTCCAGTCACGCAGGCCGCGTTGTTGCAGTTGTGGCGGACTGGGTATCGGGGTGGTTTGTGCGGCTTGGGCGTAGCGTTGTTGCAGATCGGTCAGATCACGTGATATGGCTGGTTCGTGTGTGCCGTCCGTGACGCAGATACGCAGGCGCAGATAGGGTTCCAGTGCTGTGGTCTGCCAAGCGTCTTCCGGGACGCGCAACTGGCGTACCTGCCACAAGGCTGTCGCAAAGGTCTGGTGTAATGGACAGGTTTCCGGCTGCATCCGGGCGTAGCAGTCGCGCACGGTATCGGACAGTGGCATACACTCGCGGCGCAGTGCCTTGGGCAGGTGTTTCAGCAGTGCGGTCAGTTTTGCCTGGATCAGGCCGGGCACCAGCCAGTCGGCCTGGCCCTGGCTGAGTTGCGGCAGCAGGCTGACGGGGATGCGGACACTGATGCCGTCATGCGGTTCGCCGGGTGCAAAGGCGTACTGCAGCGGCAGGGTGGTGTCGTTGAGTTGCAGGTGATCCGGATAGTCGGTTGCATCCGGGGCAGGGACTGCCGTGCGGAGGTCGTGCGGCCTCATGTGCAGGGCAGTCGTGTGGTCTGACTGGCGCAGCCAGCGTTCCAGCTGGCGGGTATCGGCGATATCCGCTGGCACACGCGTGTCGTACCAGTCATAGTGCTGGCTGTCATCAATCAGCAGGTCGCAGCGGCGTATTTTTGCTTCCTGTGCCCGGATCGCTGCGATCTGTGCCTGGTTATGTTGCCAGAAGGGGGCACGCCAGTGTGCATCACCCAGCAATAACGCGTGCTGGATAAAGATTGCGCGGGCGCGGCACTGATCAAGCGGGGCATAGGGTATGGTGCGCTGGGTGACGATCGGCAGACCGTACAGATGCAGGGTTTCGTGGGTCATGACGCGTCCATCGGCGGCATGCCATTCCGGTTCTGCATAAGTGTGTTGCAGCAGGTGTCCGGCCTGGGCCTCCAGCCAGACGGGTTTGATCCGGGCTGTCAGGCGGGCTGACACGCGCCGGGTTTCGACCAGTTCGGCGGCCATGATCCAGCGTGGTGCTGTCCGGCCAGGTGTCAGATAAAAGCGTTGCTGGCGTGCGCCCTGATAGCTGCGGGTCTGCCCCTGTTCGCGCAGTCCGATCTGGCTCAGCAGCCCGCTCAGTATGGCCTGATGGATCTGGTCTGCGCTGGCTGGTACTGTGTTGGCGCGGTAGCGCATGGCCTGCATCTGGTGCTGAAGTTGCTGATGCAGTGCGATCCATTCGCGTACCCGGTGCGCGGCCAGGTGCCGGGTCTGACACCAGGTGTGGAATGTCCGGCGGCTGTGTTGCTGACGTGCCTGTTGCAGTGTGTGCCAGAGATTCAGTAGGGTGACGAAGTCGGAATGCGGATCGTAGCCGTCGGTCGGGTCCGGAGTGTGGGTCGGTTCGCGTGGATCGGGAATCGCGAGTGCAGCAGCGATAATCAGGATTTCGCACAGGCAGCGGTAGCGTGGTGCGGCCAGCAGCATGCGTCCGATGCGTGGATCAACCGGCAGGCGTGCCAGCTTGCGGCCCAGTCGGGTGATCTGATGTTGTGCTGTCATGGCGCCCAGTTCGTGCAGTACGCGATAGCCGTCACGGATCGCTCGCTGGTCTGGTGGTTGCACAAACGGAAAACAGGCAATATCGCCCAGTTGCAGGGCCTGCATCCGCAGGATAATCGCTGCCAGGTTAGTACGCAGGATCTCTGGTTCGGTAAAGGCCGAGCGGTTGGCAAAGTCGGTTGCACTGTATAACCGGATGCATACCCCGGGTGCAACGCGCCCGCACCGTCCGGCACGTTGCGCTGCGCTGGCCTGTGAGATCGGTTCTATCGGCAGACGCTGTAGTTTAGTGCGCGGGCTGTAGCGGCTGATCCGGGCCAGTCCGGTGTCAATCACATAGCGAATGCCAGGCACGGTCAGTGAGGTTTCAGCGACATTGGTAGCCAGTACCAGTCGCCGCCGCCCGGTGCCGGGTGCAAAGATACGGGCCTGATCTGCGGAACGCTGACGGGCGTACAGCGGCAATATATCCAGTTCTGACCCGTATGGCTGGCGCAGATAATCTGCCGCTTCGCGGATATCACGCTCTCCGGCAAAAAAGACCAGAATATCCCCGTCCAGCGGCAATAGTTCGGCTACCGCAGACTGTAGCGTGGCCATCAGTTCCTGGTCATCGGGTGGGCGGTAGCGTATCTCAACCGGATGGGTGCGTCCGGTCAGCCGGATGATGGGTGCCTGTCCGAAGTGTTGCGCAAATCGTTCCGGTTCCAGAGTGGCTGAGGTGATGATCAGTTTCAGGTCTGGTCGCTGTGGCAACAGCTGGTGCAGATAGCCGAGCAGAAAGTCAATGTTCAGGCTGCGTTCATGTGCTTCATCAATGATCAGGGTGCTGTATTCGCGCAGCATTCGATCGCGCTGGATTTCGGCCAGCAGGATGCCATCTGTCATCAGCTTAATAACGGTATCTTTCGAGACCTGGTCATTAAATCGAACTTTATAGCTGATCTGTCCGCCGACCTTCAGGTGTCTTTCTGCGGCAATGCGTTCAGCCAGCCGTTGCGCCGCGATGCGGCGTGGCTGGGTGTGTCCGATCCGGCCATGCTGCGCCAGGCCGGATGCCAGACAGATACCGGGGAGTTGTGTGGATTTGCCACAACCGGTTGCGCCACTCACAATCAGTACCTGGTGGGTGCGGATTGCGGCCCGGATATCGTCCAGGTGTGCAGTGATTGGCAGGTCTGCCGGAAATGAGGCAGTGGCGGGTGTCGTTATGCCTGCCCGGTCCATGGTTGTTGTATCAGGTGAATACTTCCTGCAGGCTGCGGGCGGTCAGCACCCGTTCAGACCAGTCATGCAGTGTTGTTATGTCGGCTTGGGTGATGCGTTCACGCGCAGCATCGTTCAGTTCCTGACTGAATTTTTTGCTGAGTAATGTGATTAACAATGCAGCATAGCCTTGTTGCATCCCTTGTTGATGCCCCTGTTCCCGGAACCATCCGGCAAATGTGGTCATATCAGATTCCTCGGTCAGATACTGCTGGGTATACTGTTCTCTTTCGTGTTCGCTTAAGTCGGCATACCTATCAATAAATTCTGCGTATTTTTCACGCTTATCAGGTCTTTTCTCCAACTGGAACAGGCCACGTAATGCCTGATCATAAACAGCCAGCTTCGGCGTACCGGCGGCTGCCATGTTGCACAGGTTGAGTCTGGCGATAATATTGTCGCTGGTGCAGTAATCTGCATAGGCCATGCTGGGCAGATGGCAGGCGACATAATGAAAATCCAGATATTTGTGTGTGGTGGTGCCAAGCTGAAACCGGGCCGGGCAGGTGCCCGGGCGCAGAAACACGACAACGGGTACGACACGATCAGTGTCACATAACCCGGCCAGATCAACACAATAATGAATCAGTCGGTGGATGGAGAAATTTTTCGGTTCAGTTTCTTCTTCCAGTGCGAATAATAACGCAGCGCGTTGATCGTCCGGCCAGTCAACTCTGAGTGGGCAGTCCAGTTCACGAAAGCGATCACCGAGACGTGGTTTGAGTTGTTCCTGCCGGATCGGGGTAATCCGGACTGTGTCTGATATCTGTGCAGCGGCAGCTGGCGCGAAAAAGCGTAATGCCTGTAGTGGATAGTCCAGAATCAGGTTTTTGAAGTTCTGATCATGTGTCATGCGGGTGGTTGACCGGACGGCTATCCGGCCCTGGCAGGTACGATCTGATAAGACCCGGATTGGCGCGGATCGGAGGCTGCACTGACCTGATTTGTGGTTTTATCCCACAGAATCGCCTGCATATTGCCATAATGATAAGACACAGGTTGCAACCGATGCCCTTTCTGCTGCAGAGCTGCCTGTAATGCTGCGCTGAATGCATCAGGTTCAAACTGAATTACATCGGGTAAATACTGGTGGTGAAATCTTGGCAGACTGACCCAGTCCTGTACCGGAGCACCTGCCATTGCCTGTAGTGCACCCAACAGCACCATACTGATAATACGTGAACCACCCGGTGTACCCAGTACCGCGATTCGTTCTTTATGCTCAATAAACGCAGGTGTCATACTGGATAACATCCGCTTACCCGGTGCAATCGCATTCGCCTGGCTGCCCGTCAGGCCATACACATTCGGTATATCCGGTCGGATGGAAAAATCATCCATCTCATCATTCAACAGCACACCGGTACCCGGGGGAACGAACCCGGAACCAAAGGGATAATTAATACTCAGTGTTGCGGCAACCCGGTTACCTTCTGCATCCAGCACAGAAAAGTGGGTCGTATCTTCACCTTTGACCTCTGTATGATACGGCAGCGGCTGACTTCTGGTGGCATGATCAGACTGAATATCAGCAGCCAGTTGTCTGTTATAGGCCGGATCTGATAATTCAGATAATGGTACTGTAACAAAGTCAGTATCGCCCAGATGACGTGCCCGATCTGCGTAGGCACGACGCATCACCTCAGCTAATATATGGATCTGTGACGCATTCAGCGGAGGCGTCATTTCCCCAGACATCTGTTTCAGATCAAACGGTAACTGATCCAGCATCTGCAACATCTGGACCAGTACGATGCCGCCGGATGAAGGCAGAGGTGCACTCACCACCCGGTATCCCCGGTAATGGCCAACCACCGGTCGCCGCTCAACCACATGATAATCCGCTAAATCGGCCAGAGTCCATATCCCACCGGCTTCGCGCACACCCTGCACCAGTTGTTGTGCCACACGCCCCTGATAAAACCCTGCCTGACCTTTTTCTGCCAAGGCACGTAACGTCATGGCCAGATCCAGCTGCCGGATACGATGGCCTGGTGGCGGTACGGCACCCTGTAACAAAAATTGCACTTCAGCAGCCGGTGATTGACGTATTGTGTGCAGTCGCAACTGCGCCATGCTTCGATAATGCGCATCAACATCAAAACCTGTCTCAGCCAGTCTGATCGCAGGAGATAATGTGTCAGATAACGGCAGACGACCGTATTTCTGCGCCAGGTGAACCAATGCCGCTGGCGTACCGGGAATACCTGCAGACAGTGGACCATTCACACTCAGGCCCGGAACCGGGTCACCCTTTGCATCCAGATACATGTCGGGATGTGCCTGTGCAGGAGCCTTTTCCCGTCCATCAATCATCACCTGGTACTGGTCTTCTGCTCGGTGCAATAACCAGAAACCGCCTCCGCCCAGACCAGAACCATAGGGTTCAACTACAGCCAGGACAGCGCTGATCGTAACCGCAGCATCAAATGCGTTGCCGCCCTGCTGCAGGACGCGCATACCGGCTTCGGTAGCTAATGGATGGGCTGTTGCAATCGCCTGGGCTGGCGGATGATCGGCAGCCTGCAGCGTCAGGTGGAAAAAGAGCAACCCGGTAGCAAGCCACCAGCCATATGTTCTGATCCACATCAGGATATTTCCTTATGCCTGGGTACGATTCGAACTGATCTGGCGATTTCAGTGCCAGCGTTATCCGGCCATGGCTCTCCGGGGCACGCCATAAACCCATCCGTGGGGGCTCGGCTGCGGCCATCCGGGCCGCAGCCGTCCCCGGAGAGCCATGGCCGGATAACGCCTTGTAGTGAGGTGGTACAACCACCTCGTGGCGACTTTCAGGACGACAGGGTGACACCTTGTCATTCCGCGCGCAGTCGCGGAATCTATCGCCCGGGTCAGATCATTTGCCGGTTATACGACGATATTTTGCCATCAGCTCTTCCTGAGTTTCGCGTCGATCCGGATCCAGGGGAATGCAGTCAACCGGACAGACTTCAACACATTGTGATGTGTCGTAATGACCCACGCATTCAGTACACAAATCCGGGTTAATTTCGTAGATCTGTTCGCCCTGATATATCGCATCGTTCGGACATTCCGGTTCGCAAACGTCACAATTAATACATTCATCTGTAATCATTAAAGACATAATGATCAGGCCTGCGTCTGATTGGCAAAATGATTCTGTAATGCGCTCTGAACTTCGGGGTGGACCAGAGTCGAGATATCCCCGCCTAATGCAGCCACTTCGCGTACGAGAGTCGATGAAACAAAGGTATAATCCTGTGCCGGTGTTAAAAATATTGTTTCGATATCCGGTGCCAGACGCCGGTTCATACCAGCCAGTTGAAATTCATACTCAAAATCTGAGACAGCACGCAGACCGCGTAAGACAATCCGGGCCTTTCTTTTGCGGCAGAAATCCACCAGTAAGCCAGAAAAAGAGGATACTTCAATATTGACATGCTGACTTAAGATACGACGTGCCAGTTGCATCCTTTGTTTCAGATCAAATACCGCTTTTTTTCGGGTATTCTCAGTAACAGCAACAATCACTTTATCAAATAACTGGCTGGCTCTGCTGGCTAAATCAGTATGACCATAAGTCATTGGATCAAAGGTGCCGGGATAAACAGCAATAGTCTGCATAGTAGTCAGTCTTTATTTTTTGTACATTTGTGTAACAAACCAAATCTGACCTGTCCCGCAGTTTTCTGGCGGTACCAGTCCCAGGATGCGGGTAACGCTGGCCAGTCTTTATACTTCGTCTGCTCCAGATAGATCCACTGTAATTGACTCAGACAGGCAACATGCTGCAGTTGCCTGAATAATTCACCGATCAGATGATCAGCAAAAGGCGGATCTAAAAAAATAAGATCAAAATGAGCCTGATGACTCTTCAGCCAGTCAAATGCATCTGAGCGGAACATCTGAACTCGTGCCGGTTCAACACCCAGTTTCCGGAGATTATTGCGTAGTTGTTGTATGGCAACCTGATTCCGATCAACAAACACGACCTGAGAAGCCCCATAAGATAAGGCTTCTATACCCAGAATCCCGCTACCTGCAAATAAATCCAGAATTCTGTAGCCGGGAATCTGTCCCTGTAACCAGTTAAAGACCGTTTCACGAACATAATCGGTTGTCGGGCGTAATCCTGCTACCGGTATAAAATGTAAACGCCTGCTGCGATAATTCCCACCGGTGATGCGTAAGGTGTTTTTAATCTTCGACAAAATCAGAAAAATATTGGTTTTTCATCATGATATTCATGGCTGAACTCATGGACAGCCTCTATCATCACTGCGACATGCTCAGGGGGCGTATCCGGGTGAATACCATGGCCCAGATTGAAGATATGACCATGACCGGGGCCATACGCAGTCAGAATATCGTGTACAGCCTGCCGTATAACATCTGGTGGTGCATATAATACGCAGGGATCCAGATTACCCTGTAATGCGACCTGATGTCCGACTCTGCTCCTGGCATCATCTATGTCAACTGTCCAGTCAAGCCCCAGTGCATCACAACCTGTCCCTGCCATTTCTTCCAGCCACTGTCCTCCACCTTTGGTAAACAATATCACCGGAACCCGGTTGCCTGATACCTTCCGGGTTAATCCGGAAATAATCTGCTGCATGTAATGTAATGAAAAAATCTGATAGTCCTTCGGCGTTAATATACCCCCCCAGGTGTCAAATATCATAACAGCCTGGGCACCTGCTGCAATCTGAGCGTTCAGATACAGGATAACGGACTCTGATAAGATATTCAGTAATTGATGCAGTGATTCAGGATCTTCGAATAGCAAACGCTTACTACGGGAAAATGTCTTTGTTGCGGAACCTTCGATCATATAGGTTGCCAGTGTCCAGGGACTACCTGAAAAACCAATCAGTGGCACCCTGTCATTCAATTCATGCCGTGTTAATCGTATGGCGTCCAGAACGTATTTCAGTTCATGTTGTGGATCAGGTACGCTCAGTGACTGAATGGATTGTCGATCCCGGATCGGATAGCGAAATGCCGGCCCTTCACCTTCCTTGAAGCAGAGTCCTAATCCCATAGCATCCGGTATGGTCAGGATATCCGAAAAAATAATCGCAGCATCCAGTGGGAAGCGGGCTAATGGCTGCAGAGTGACTTCACAGGCCAGTTCCGGCGTCTTGCATAAATCAAGAAAGCTACCCGCTCTGGCACGGGTAGCACGATATTCAGGAAGATAACGCCCCGCCTGACGCATCATCCAGACCGGTGTCCTGTCGACAGGTTGTCGCAATAAAGCGCGTAAAAAAGTGTGATTTTGTAAGTCAGGCATGTTAATCGGATTGTATTGCACCATGCGGTGCTGGTTCGCGTATGGGTTTTTCCGGCAAAGTTGCTGGTCTGATGATCTGTGAAGACAGTCGCATGATTGCTTTATCGTCCGGAAATAAGGCCTTGCGATAATAAGCAGCAGCCTCTTGCAATTCGCCCATACATTCTGAGAGCCGCCCCAGTTCACGGTAGGCTGCTTCAGGCGGTTGTGCCTGCTGCACACATTTTTTCAGATAATCTCTGGCCTTACCCCATAATTCTGCCTGCAGACTCAGTCGGCCCAATGTAAATAATAACATAGCATCTTCAGGATACTTCACCAGATATCTTTCCAGCTGCCGCAGATGTTTGCCTGGATTACTGATATTCAATTCGGTATATATTTCGAGCAAATCCGGCTGCCATTTGTCATGAAATTTTTTGTATAGTAAAGATTCTGCTGTCTCGTCGCTATGCTGATATTTCAGATGACTGATATAATCACTGAAAAATTCCGGGTTTTTCTGCAAAGACCTGGGTTGTTTTTTCCATGTGCTGATAAGCTCATCGGCACTTCGGGTGTAAGCGACCTTTTTCAGGTATTCGCGTCTTATCTTAAGTTCTGTTTTGTTCAGCTGTTCCGGATTAAATACCTTATACTGCCTGAGTTCAGGCAATAATTGAATTAATTTCTCCCAATCGGATAATGTTTCATACAGCTGGTACAGAAGACGTAATATATGCGCATGCCCGGGTGTGATTTCATGTAGGTTCTGTAATGTGGCCAGTGCCTGTTCCAGCTGACGATCTGCTAATTGCAGTTCTGCCTGAGTCAGTCCGATAGCAACATTCGCTGCCGGGATCTGAGCATATGCCAGTCGGATATAGCTGTCCCTGCGCTCAGTATTGCCCTGCTGCTGTGCTGCCTTAGCAGCGCCGAGATAGTTAATTAACGAAGCTTCCCCCTCAGATGCTGAATGTAACAGCTTTTTTTCTGCTTTTTCCCAGTTGCCTCCGGCAAGATCGACTAAACCACGGGTCAGGTTTTTATGCGATCTGCGTATACGGTATTTCTGATACCAGGCATAAATATTTGCCGGAGCCTGGTAGGTGCGGATCCATAATCTGATCAGAAAATACAGGATAGCAAACAGCAGGCCATTCAGAATTAAGAATAAGACCAGTGTCATTTCAACACTGTAATGGTTAAATGTCAGTATGATATGGCCGCTATCCTGCCTGACTGATATGCCAACCAGCACACCTGTCAATAATATCAGCCAGATCTTTAACAGAAACTTCATTATTCTGTGTTACCCGAAGTATTGTCTGATTTCTGGTGTAATGCGGCTGAAAGATGACGGATATCAGGCATTTCGGGTAATAGTCTGACTTTTTGCAGTTCATCCATGATAGCCAGTATCTTTTTTTCTCCTTCTTTCCCGCTTGCGAGATAGGTTGTGAAATTCTTTTTTATATCCTCCAGGCTGCTGACATAGTGTTTCTGGTTGAGCTGTATTACAGCTAGTTCAGCCATCCTGATCTGTTGCGCGAAGATGTGATATAAGTAGGTTTTATATTCCTGAGAAACCACTATTTTTGCTGGCTTGTCATGTTTTTTTATGCTGATGATATCACGAAACTCATGCCATATTCTTTCTGTAACCTTCTGTGGTTCTTTTTTTTCTTCCTGTTGTGGCTGAGTTCCTGGTAATAAAATAAATTTTTTGAGCTCAGAATCAAGTTCGTCTAATCTTGATAACAGGTCTTCCTGACTGGTGCCGGATAGTGCATGAAGTTCGGAAATCTTTTCCGAAATCTGATGGCGCAGATCAGGCCAGTCAGTCCCGTTTTCACTTTTCAGTCTGTCATTCGCCTCGTCTAAAATTGAGATAGTCGTTCTGACATCATTCAGAAAATACAGGCGATATTGTGCGATACGCAATAAATAATCGACTTCTGATATAGTCCATTCAGCATTGTTATCTTTTTCAGTATGTTCCAGTCGCTGGATCTTTTTGTGTAATATTTCATAATATTGTTCGAAGCTGTCATCATTGTTTTTTTTCAGTTCTCGTTTGATTTCAGATATGGCCTGATCATGTCTGCTCAATTCTGACTGAACAGGTCTTAGCCCTGCATATTGTGCGTCCTGTTTTTTGTGTATCTCTGATATTATCAGATCGACTTTATCTTTATGCAGAATGAGAGAATAGCCATAATAAACACCCACACTTGTTATGGCGATCAACAGAATGAAAATCAGCCATACCATCCAGCGAACGAAGCCCGAGGTGCTTTGTTTTTCAGGAGGATCCGGAATAATAGTCTCTTCTTGCGGGTTCATATGTTCTCAATCATCATGGCTTGCAAGGTTATGATGTCCTGTCTGCAGCAGAACGCCGGAAGATCAGGTCGCGCACCTTGTGTCCGAGTGCCTGACCACGTTGTTCAAACCGGGTCAGCGGACGTTCCGGTGGACGTGGCACATAACCACTGCCTGTGGCTGTATTCTGTAGCTGTGGTTGTGCTGACAGTACGGACAGCATCTGTTCAGCATAAGGCTCCCAGTCGGTTGCCAGGTGCAGAATGCCACCGGGCTGCAGTTTGTGTGTAACCAGTTGTACAAAGTCCGGTTGTATCAGTCGTCGTTTATGGTGTCTTTTTTTTGGCCAGGGATCAGGAAAAAATATGCAGATGCCAGCCAGCGACTGATCAGGCAGCCGATGATGCAGTACTTCCAGTGCATCCTGTTGCAGAATACGTGCATTCTGGCTGTTTTGTGCTGCCAGGCGTTGTAACAGGCGGCCAACACCGGGCGTATGTACTTCAATCCCGAGAAAATTGCGAGCCGGATAACGATCTGCTGATTCTGCCAGGGCAGCACCATTGCCGCAGCCGATTTCCAGCCAGACCGGTCGGGTATTGCCGAATAATGTGATGTTATTCAACCGGGTTGATTCAGCCGTTACGCCGAAGCGTGGCCAGAACTGGTCAAATGCCCGTTGCTGGCCGCTGGTCAGGCGGCCCTGACGTAACACATAACTGCGGATCGGACGTAATGTCGGTGGTTGTGCTGGCACAGGGTTTAGTCTGGCAGAATGAAGTGACTGATCCAGCCGCGTGCAATATAGTCCGGGAGTTCCGGCAGCACTGTTGCTACCTCCGGCCGGGTCGCCAGAGTGGCCAGGCTGTGTTGTGCCAACTGCGCCAGTAACTGACCGGCAGCGACCGTGATACGGCTGACTTGTGGCTGCCATCCGGCCCGATGGACACACAAGGCCTCCGGCGCATCCAGGCCAGGTAAGGTCGTGGGTAATGTGCCGTGTTGTTGCCAATGTTGCCAGATCGCATACACCGGCCAGGTGGTTTGCAGCAGCCCGGTCGCGGGTGCCGGCTGCAATCGCACCTGTGCCTGCTCACGGGCCGTCAGTGCTGCATAGTCAGCTGTCGGGAAGGCGGCAACATCCGCAGCATAGTAGGCCCGGTGCAGTAAAAATTCAAGCTGGCTGAGGTCGCTGAGATAAGGCAGATCGGATAATGCACTGAAGGTGTCTGGTGGATGCGCGAGCCAGGTGGGAAGTTCAGCTCCGTACCGGTTCAGGTCCCAGTGGGTCGCCGGATGATCCCGGGCATAATGTTGTGCCAGCGTCTGAAAGCAGTCAGAACCCAGCACGGCACAGGTCATCGGATAGATGGCCTGCAGGGCATTGTTGCAGCTGCCCTGCCTGTTGCGGCGGTAGATATGCAGACGTTCGGTGGGTGTGAGGCCAGGCTGAGGTGCAATGTGTTCTGCCAGGCTGTTCTCAGTACCCTGTATCGCCTGCAGAAACTGGTGTTGCAGACGGGCTAGTGGTAGACTCATCGTCCACAGGCCTGCTGGCGCAGATCAGTCGCCCGGGCAGCCTGTGCCAGCAAGGTCTGCAGGGGTGGAATATCATTGTCCCATTCAATCAGGGTCGGGGTCTCCGGGAAATCGCTCAGGACCTGCTGATACAGGGCCCAGACTGGTTCAGCCACCGGATTATTGTGCGCATCAATCAGGATATTGCCCTGGTCTGAGAAGCCAGCCAGATGGATTTCACGTACGCGTTTCCGGGGTATTGCCCGGATAAAGTCGTGCGGATCTGTACCCAGATTACGCTGATTCACATACAGATTATTGATATCCAGCAACAGATCGCAATCGGCCTGCTGCAGCACTTCAGCCAGAAATTCGCCTTCGCTCATCTCACTTGACGTCCAGGTCAGGTAGGCAGACACATTTTCGATCAGAATGCGTTGTCCGAGACAGTCCTGAGCCTGCCGTATGCGTCCGGCCAGATGGGTGGCAGTGTCTGCGGTATACGGCAGGGGGAGCAGGTCATGACTCTGCGCCATACCCTGATGGCAGAAGCAGGCATGTTCAGAAATCCAGGCCGCCTGAGTACGGTCTGCCAGTTGTTTCAGTGCCTGCAGATAGTCTGTATCAAGCGGTGTCGTTCCGCCGAGGGACAGATTGACACCGTGCAGCGTCACCGGATAGATGGCACAGATCGTATCCAGCAGATGCAGATCCAGGCCGCTCTGGTGAATGAAGTTGTCGCTGAGAATTTCTAACCAGGAAACGCTGTCAGGTTGCTGAATCAACGGCGTGATGTGCGGGGTGCGCAGGCCGATGCCGACATCATGAATCGGGTGAGACATGGTGAGATGCCCTGCGGAAACACAGGGCAGATATTTCAACCCTTCGCTGGTTTGATTTTAGCAACGACACCGCCGGTGATTTTCGTGCAGGTACCGGCAGGCACATACACCCATTCTGTATCCATATTGTCTCGCGGTGCCTGTCCGGCACAACTGTGTGCACCGTCCAGTGCGCCACAATCATTTCTGCCTTCCTTAGCGATGCCAGCACATTTTTCCCAGGCCTTCGGGTTATCCGGTACAGCAAACGCCTGAGATGCTCCGAGTGTGGCAATACCGGCGATGGTTGCCGTCAGGATTGAGGTTGTCGTCTGACGCATGATCGTAATCTCCTGAAATTAAAAGGTGCACAGGCCCTGTAACAAGTCAGGGTGATGGCGTGAAATGCATCACTGCGACAATCCTGCGGGCGGAGAGTTGCACAGCATACCATAGCTACCCGGGATGCTCCCTATCGCACCCGTATCTGGATTCTGTCATGACTGCCTACCTGATTCGTCGCATTCTGTATGCGCTGCCGATCGTGATCGGCGTCAATCTGCTCACCTTTGCACTGTTCTTTGTGGTGAATACACCGGAAGATATGGCACGGATGCATCTGGGTCAGAAGCGGGTGACTGAAGCTGCAGTGCAGGCCTGGCAGGCTGAACGTGGTTATGATCAGCCACTGTTATGGAATACAGCTGCGGCAGGCTGGCAGGTGTTGACTGAGACACTGTTTTTTACCAAATCGCTGAAGTTGTTTGCGTTTGACTTCGGTCAGTCAGACAGTGGGCGCGATATCGGATATGACATCAGCCAGCGAATGTGGCCCAGTCTGGCATTGGCGATACCGATTCTGCTGATCGGGCTGCTGGTGAATATCACCTTCGCACTGTTACTGGCGTTGTTTCGCGGCACCGCACTGGATACGTGGGGGGTGGTGTTATGCGTCGGTCTGTTGTCGATTTCAGGGTTGTTTTATATCATCGGCGGGCAGGTGTTGATTGGCAGTCTGCTCAGACTGGCCCCGATCTCCGGCTATGATACGGGTGTGCAGGCGTGGAAGTTTCTGATCTTGCCGGTGGTGGTGGGTGTGCTGGGAGCGATTGGCTCCGGTACCCGCTGGTACCGAAGCCTGTTTCTGGAAGAAATCGGTAAGGATTTTGTGCGCACAGCGCGCGCCAAAGGGTTGAGCGAGATGGCAATCCTGTTCCGGCATGTGCTGCGTAATGCACTGATTCCGATTCTGACCGGCGTCGTGGTGATACTGCCAACCCTGTTTATGGGTAGCCTGCTGCTGGAGTCGTTTTTTGGCATTCCGGGTCTGGGCAGCTATACGATTGATGCGATTCAGCGCCAGGACTTTGCGATTGTGCGGGTGATGGTCTTTCTGGGCACCGTGCTGTATATCCTGGGGCTGATCCTGACCGATCTGTCTTATACCATCGCAGATCCCCGGGTGAGGCTGAACTGATGCCGTTTCAGCCAGTGATCTTAGCGACGGATGCCCTGATTTATCTGCTGGTACTGGTGATCGCCGGGTTTGTGGTGTATGCCAGACGGCAACCCCATCTGCTGGCACCGTGGCAGCAGGTGGCACAGCGGCGGGTCGCGATGGGGGCCTGGGTCGTGATCGTGTTGTATCTGCTCATCGGATTCAGCGACACACTGCACTTTCGTCTGGCGGACGGACAGGGTGCGACTGGTCAGACACGCTATGCGACCCAAGTAGTTAGTTTGCTGGATGTCATGACCGGGTCTTTGCGTGAGCGGCGCGAAAAGACCTACTCAGCACCCTTTGCGACACATCTGTACAGCAAAGAGATGGTTGATCTGCCCGATGGTGGTCAGCAGCGTTTGTATCCATCCCTGCAGTATGGCGGGCAGCATCTGGCAGATCCGTCGGATCGGATGTGGGATATCGCCTGGCGTGGCCTGCTCGGTGCAGCCGCCGGGTGTGGTGTGTTTATACTGTTATTGCTGGTGCGCTGCCGTTGTCGGATGGCCACGTTATACCAGTTGTGGCATGCGCCGGAACAAGCTGCGAGCCGCAGTGCCTGGGGGGTGCTGGCGGCCCTGTGTCTGCTGGTCGGGGCCGTGATCAGTCTGAGTGCAGTGTACCATGTACTGGGTACCGACAAGGTTGGCGAGGATGTGTTGTACCAGGCACTGAAAAGCGTGCGCACCGGCCTGGTGATCGGGACGCTGACGACTCTGGTGATGTTGCCTGCTGCCTTGTTACTGGGCACGATGGCAGGTTATTTTCGTGGCTGGGTGGACGATATTATCCAGTATCTGTACACCACCCTGAGTTCGGTGCCGGGTGTGTTGCTGATTGCCGCCTCCATTCTGGTGATGCAGGTGTACATGAGCAATCATCCGGCAGAATTTACCAGCCTGACCGAACGGTCAGATTTCCGCCTGTTATGTTTATGCCTGATACTGGGGCTGACCAGCTGGACCTCATTGTGTCGGTTGTTGCGCGGCGAGGCACTGAAGTTGCGCCAGATGGATTATGTACAGGCGGCCCAGACACTGGGGGTCGGACACTTCACGATTCTGTGGCGGCATATTGTGCCGAACGTGATGCATATTGTGCTGATCGTGATCGTGCTGGACTTCAGTGGCCTGGTGCTGGCTGAAGCCGTCCTGTCCTATATCAATATCGGCGTGGATCCGAATACCTACAGCTGGGGCAATATGATCAATAGCGCGCGTCTGGAACTGGCGCGTGAGCCAGTCGTCTGGTGGTCACTGACGGCAGCCTTCGGCTTTATGTTTGTGCTGGTGCTGGCGGCGAATCTGCTGGCAGATGCGGTGCGGGATGCGTTTGATCCCCGCTAAGGATAATCATGCAACAGAATAATATTTCTTCAGGTCAGAACATCCGTCCGCCTCAGATTAAGGGTTGGCCTCTGGTTGGTGTATTGCCCTATCTGTATCGGCAAAAGCTTGATTTTTTATTACAGGCCAGAGCTGAGCATGGAGATGTCTTTCGTGTGCGGCTGGGTACGACTGACATCACTGTGCTGGGACATCCGGATCACGCTCAGCATGTTCTGATCGACAATGCACGTAACTATCAGAACAAAGGCAGTGTCGGGTGGCGTATTGCACCGTTACCACTCATGCGGAGCGGACTGGCGACAACTATACAGGCGCAGGCTGCATGGCAGCAGCAACGTCGTGGTGTACAGCCTTATTTTCACCCTAAGCGTCTGGGGGATCTGACTAACTGGATGGCTGAAGCCATTGCAGAGTGTCTGATTGGCTGGGATGATTTCGTGACCTCCGGTCAGGCAATTGACACGATGCAGGAAGTAACCCGTATCATCATTAATGTTATTGGAAAAACAATCTTTGGTATTCGTATTCCGGCTGAAGAAGCAGATAGTATTGCGACCGAATTCAGAATTGTGATGGATTATCTCTGGCGGGGTACGATACAAAATAGCCTGCCTGACTGGATACCTGTACCAGGTAAAGCTCGTTACCAGCAAGCGATCAGGGCATTTGATGCACATGTGGATCAGCTGACAGAACGTGCCTTACAGCCTCATGCCAGGCCAGATAACCTGATAGTGACACTGAATAAACTGGTGAAAACAGGTGATATGACCCGTGAGCAATTGCATAATGAAGCAGTTACCCTGTTAGTTGCCGGATATGAATCCAGTTCAGCGAATTTAAGTTGGGTATTTCATCTGCTGACTCAGCATCAGACGATACAACACCGTTTGCAGTCTGAGATTACAACTGTTCTGGGTACCCGTCTGCCTGCCTTTGCTGATATCGCTGATCTGTCTTATTCCCGCATGGTGTTACAGGAAACACTCAGACTGTATGCTCCCAGCTACTGGATACAACGTCAGGCTGCGGCGGATGACGAGATTGGTGGTTTCCATATCCCGGCAGGTGAAATTGTGGTCTCCATGATTCACCTGGTCCACATGCACCCGGACATCTGGGAGCAACCAGATCGCTTTGATCCGGAACGTTTTCTCCCGGAACACGTGCAGGCACGACATAAACGCGCCTGGCTACCATTTGGTGCCGGGAAGCGTATGTGTATGGCAGTTGAATTTGCCTTGATTCAGGGCCAGTTGATTTTAAGTCAGATCTTTCAGCGTTATCATTTAAGTGCTGTCCCGGGGGGGACAGCACCTGAAGCCTTCGTGGCTTCTAACATCAGGCCAAAGCAGGGTGTCCGGGTCCATGCCAGTTTGAGAACCAAATCTCATTAACTACAATCTGAATGAGTTATTATCTTATGAAAGTCAATAGCTATAATGAATGGTCTCCTTTAAAAGAAATCATTGTTGGTTCACCGATGAACTATAACATGCAGGACCTTGAACTCTCATTTAAGCTTTTTTTTCATGATAACGCCTTTCTGGCCTTTTATTATCCGGATTATTCTGCCGGGACTGATACAGAGCAGCCTTCTGCTCAGAGCCAGGGTGTTGAAGTCCGCAAACCTGCCAGCCTGCCGCTCAAGACACAATATCTTGAAGAGCTGGCAGAAGATGTTGATGAACTGGTACAGACATTAGAAGGATTGGGAGTTAAGGTTCACCGCCCTATACCATTAAATCAGGTCATTAAATTTAAAACACCTTACTGGGAATCAACCGGTATTCCGGCATTGAACGTGCGTGACCAGGCCATTATTGTCGGTAATGAAATTATTGAGACCACACCGCAGATTCGTTCCCGCTACTTTGAAAATGATTTGCTGAAGCCAATTTTTTATCACTATTTTCAGGCGGGCTCACACTGGAGTTCTATGCCCAGACCCGTTATGACAGATCGTTCATTCGATCTGTCTTATGTGAAAGAGAGTGGTCGTGATATGGTTGCGACTGAGGCCGTGTATGCACAAAAGGCATCAGAGTTTGATGTTGGTATCGAAATGATGATTGATGCTGCTCAGTGTATCCGGTTTGGCAGAGATATTATGGTCAATGTGGCGACCAAAAATCACGAGATGGGATTACAATGGTTAGAACGGCATTTAGGTGATCGTTTTCGTTTTCATCGTGTTTATCGTATGACGGATAACCATATCGACAGTATTGTTCTGCCATTACGTCCGGGGACGCTATTACTACGTGACCCGAGATTTTTTGATATGCTGCCCGAACCACTGAAACAATGGGACATCATTTATCCACCTGAACCGACAACAAGCATCTTTCCGACGTATGAAGAAGATGATCTCATTCTGACCAGCAAGTATATTGATCTCAACGTGCTGTCAGTTGACGAAAACACCGTTATTGTGAACGCGTTATTTCCGGAGTTGATCAGGACGTTAGAAAAACATGGTTTTACTGCCGTACCCGTCCGGCATCGGCACCGAAGGCTGTTTGGTGGTGGTTTCCATTGTTTCACGCTGGATACCGTACGTGAAAGTGGATTAGAAACTTATTTTGACTAAATAACTGCAGTTACGCACAAGCTTATTAAACAGACTATTTTTGCCGATCTTCCTGGATGGCCCCGCATGTCATTCCGCGCGGGGCGTAGCGAAGTCGCGGAATCCATTGCCAGCGGTACCAGATTTGCATAGATCTGGCGGGTAAATCAGGAAGATTCTGCGACGGCAGCGATGCTGCCGCGCAGAATGACCTTGTTGTATGTCGTGCGTAACTTCAGTAAATAAATTCAGCGCATTTAATAAACTTCAGGAATATCTTATTATGAAACACCATGATTGTATTATCATCGGTGCAGGCCCGGCTGGCTTGCAACTAGCCTATTATCTCGAAAAAAAAGGGCGAGACTATCTCATTACTGAAGCTGAAGATAGTGCAGGCGCACTGTTTGCGACCCAGCCGCGCCACAGAACACTGTTATCACTCAACAAGCGATTCAATGTCTACCCTGAAGCTCAATTTAATATGCGACATGACTGGAACTCGTTATTGACTGATGATTATTCACATCTGTTTCGTGATTATTCGGATGAGCTTTATCCGCATGCAGATGATATTTACCGTTATATGATAGATTATGCTGAAAAATTTAAGTTAAAGATTCAGTATAATACCCGGATTTCCGGAATTACGCGCCAGCAAAATCATGGGTTGTTTGTTCTCACAGATTCAGACGGTAAGCAATATACCTGTCAGCGACTCCTTATGGCGACAGGGCCTTCTGTGCCACTTATTCCGGATGATATTGAAGGAATTGAATTAGCTGAAGGCTATGAAGATCATGATATCAATCCGGCCTCATATGAGAATAAACGGGTATTGATTATAGGGGGTGGTAATGCTGCCTTTGAGGTTGCTAACCACCTGGCAGGTCATGCCGGTGTCATATATATGACGCTCAGACGCCCACTCAGATTAGCCTGGCAAACACATTTCCCTGGTGATTTACGTGCTATTAACAATACAGTATTAGATATGTTTCAGTTAAAAGCACTTCATTTTGTGTTAAATCTGAACATAAACAAAATTGTTAAGCAAGCTGATGGCACATTAAAGGCCTATGTCGAAGACAGAGTACCTCACTGGAAAACACCAGGCACATTTAAATCGACACTGACATTTGATCATATCATCCGGTGTACAGGGTGGAGATTCGTGGATAATACCTTGTTTTCAGATGACATCACCCCTGAAACAGATGCTAAAGGTAAATATCCTGTTCTGAATTCAAGCTGGGAAAGCACGATACCCGATATGTTTTTTCTGGGCACTGCCATGGCAGCCAGGGATCGTAAAGCAGGTTCTTCGTTTATTCATGGTTTTCGATACAATGTTCGTACACTGTTTCATTTACTTGAAGAACGATATTATCAGGTTCCGTTGCCCTCACGAAAATTTTCTCTGCGGAATCCGCAAGATCTTAATGCAATGGCTGAATATCTGATCGAACGTGTCAGTACGACAGATGCGCTATTTCCATTACATGGTTTTTTATGTGGTACACTTGTTTTTTCAGCAGAATGTACTGAATTATTTTATGAGTTACCCGTGAGTTATGTTCTGGAACAGCCCGGATTTACGACAGATAAACACTTTCTGACCATTACGTTAGAATTCGGATTTAATCATTATCCTGCTGATGCTAACGCATTAGATTTTCTGCATGGTTCTGATGAAGTTACAAATCGGGCCTGTTCTGCATTTCTGCATCCTGTTTTTCGTCATTATTTTCAGGGGGAATTGGTGGAAGAGTGTCATTTTGGTGAGTCGATCAGTGTTCGGTATGGGAGCTTCCTGAGTGAATATGGTTTTGCTACAGGCGACGACTCAGTGGAAAAAAATATTATCATGAACCTGGTCAACCGAATTGTTCATATCACAGATGAAAATTTTCCGGAGCAGGTTCTGATAGCAGAGAAAGAGGGTATTGGCTTTACCCCCTGGTCAGAGGAAGAATGCATGACTGACCATAAAGTTCCGGTGTGTCGGCTCTCGTTTCCTGCTGCTGAAATGTAGCCACGATATTTGATTGCATGGATAAATTCACGCAGTTTGAAAATTCTGTTTTTTCATTTTTTCCGATTCCTGACCAACAAGTTGAAAAAAACAAGACCGCAACCTTCGTCTTAAGTGCTCCCCGATCGGGAACAACATTATTAGCTGCTATGCTGGCTGGACATACAAAATTGTTTGCGCCACCAGAACTAGTTCTCCTGCCGTTTAATGATATGCAAGCCAGAAGAAATTTTTTCAGGCATTCAGATATAGGTGTTTGTTTTCTGAACAGTGCTATTTATGCTGTTATGCAAGCTGATGGCTGTACTGTGGAATCAGCACGTCATACGATACAAAGGTTTGAAGAAAATGCATCATCTATTCAGGAATTCGTCAGTTATCTGCAACACGCTATCGGTAGTCAGATATTAGTGATGAAGGCAAACCTTGAGTGTTTAAATATAAAGACACTAAGTTACATTGAGAGACACTTTGATTCTCCTCGGTACCTTCATTTAACGCGTCATCCAGACGATATGGTTTACTCGTTTGCAGAAAGAAGGTTGAATCGTTTCCATCTCTGGTCAGATTTACCGTTGTCTGCCTGTGAAATTGCTGAATCGGTCTGGCAGATTAACCACAAAAACATTCTGGAGCACCTTGGGCAGATACCTGATCATCGTCAATGTCGGTTTAATTTTGAAAATCTGGTACAAAACCTGGCTGCTGTTCAGAAGGTTCTCTGCCAGTTTTTGAATATAGATTTTGAAGAAACATTGTTAAACCCGTATCAGGATAACCAGCGCAGAATGATTGATGGTGACTTATTTCCCGGAGAGCTTGCAGTAGATCATCATTTTACAGGTTATGATCATGTTCGTGCTGAAATGGCAAATCGCTGGAAAAAACGACAGATATCATATGATTTGTCTGATAAAACATGGGAAATAGCAAAAATTTTTGGTTACGAAAGAGGCTGATATGTTTTTTCCTGTCAATGCTGTTCTCGTTTCTGGTGCGGTATTTGCAGGTATCAAAGCCATTCGTCTTTGCAAAAAAAGGCTTTCTTCAAAGTATGAAACATCTGGGCGGGATATATCACTGCATGCCGGTTCGCGTTTGAGTCAGATCAGGCTGCTGGCTGAAAATGCCATAACGCATTCCAGAACAATGTTAGACAGAATTGATGATCAGTATCAACATTTTATGATGATGCATTTTGATCGTATTCTGGGGCGGCCGGTTAATCAGTATCTGAATAATGATTCCGGTGAAGATATTGCAACACGTATTACACCGGAAGAAAAGAAAACAAATCGTGATGTTGCCTTGTGTGCTTCTGCAACGGTCATTGCCTGGTCAGCCGGACAGTCGGTGTTTTCGTTATTGTTCACGATACCGGTTTCTATCTATCTTTTATCTCGTGTATACAAAATATCGTATCAGGCACTTGTGAAAGAGCGTCGCCTGAAGCTGGAAGCCTTGTGGGCTGTATATGGTACAGTCGCACTGGCATCCGGGTACATTGGTATCATGTGCTTTTCGTTGACGCTTGGGTTTCTGAGTTCAAAGCTCATTCTGGTCACACAGGCCCGGTCCCGCAACAAGATCGTCGATGTGTTCGGACAACAGCCGGATACTGTCTGGACTCTGGTTAATGGCACTGAAGTCGAAGTCTTATTTACACAATTACAGCCTGGCGATATTGTCGTTGTCAATGCCGGTCAGGCTATTCCTGTCGATGGTAAGGTTGTGTATGGCATGGGTGCTGTCGATCAGCATACACTCACTGGCGAAGCCCAACCGGCAGAAAAAACGACTGGAGATCCTGCTTTTGCCACAACTGTGTTACTGAGCGGCAAGCTTCACATTCAGGTTGAAAAACGAGGTAAAGATTCAGTTGCTGCTCAGATTGGTCTGATTCTGAATAAAACCGCCGGATACCAGCTTGCTCTTGAGTCTAAAGGTATCGAAATCGCTGACCGGACTATTCTGCCTCGATTATTATTGAGTGCGCTGGCACTGCCGGTCAGTGGTGTTAATGGTGCAACCGGTGTTTTAGGTTGTGGAATGGGCACTAACCTCCGGTTTTCTTCTCCGGTTGCGATGCTCAATTTTCTGAATCGGGCATCAGATTCCGGCATACTGGTAAAAGATGGCCGTTCTCTGGAAGTATTAAATGACATTGATACCATCGTATTTGACAAAACAGGTACCCTGACCTCGGAACAACCCTATGTTAGCCAGATACATATTCTGGTCGGTGTGACAGAAGAAGAACTGATTTATTATGCAGCGGCAGCAGAGTATCGACAGACACATCCGGTTGCCAGAGCGATTCTGGCCGCAGCTGAAGAACGTCATATTATTTTACCGGAACCGGATCAGGCGCAGATAGCGGTGGGGTATGGTATCCAGGCGATTATTACCGGAAAAACCATACATATTGGCAGCCATCGCTATATGTTATCAGAGCATATCAGACAGCTGGATGAAATGCAGTCCTTGCAGATGCAGTGCCAGGCAGCCGGGAACTCACTGGTTTTTGTTGCTATTGATGGTCAGTTAGTCGGTGCTATGGAGCTACAACCAACTGTTCGTCCTGAAGTACAGGAAGTGACCAGGGTTTTATACCAGCAGGGTTACAGGCTGGTCATTATTTCCGGAGATCAGGAAGAGCCTACCCGGAAAGTTGCTGAGCAACTGGGTATCAGCCATTATCATGCCAATACGTTGCCGGAAAATAAGGCGGATCTGATTCGACAGTTACAGGAGTCAGGGCGTTCGGTCTGTTTTATCGGTGATGGAATTAATGATGCGATTGCATTGAAACAGGCGAATGTTTCTGTGTCTTTATCTGGCGCAACGACGGTTGCAACAGATACGGCACAGATTGTACTTGTGGACCCGAACCTGCAACAATTAGTCAGATTATTTATATTGGCCAATAATTTTAACACGAATATGCAGAGAAGCTTTACTTTAGCGATTGCTCCGGGGGCATTATTTATCGGGGGTGTCTTTTTTTTTCACTGGGGTATTTATGGCTCTGTTATTGCTCATACTATCAGTTTGTGTGCCTGTATCGGTAACGCAATCCTCCCGGCATCAGACACGGGTCGTATGAGGTTTGTTACCGAACAGAAACCAGATTGAAGAAAAATAGTATTATGGCTATTCATTCACAAACCACGTCATTATCTTCGACAAGACCGAAGCCGCCACAGGTCAGCGGTTGGCCAGTTTGGGGAGCATTGCCCGATTTTTATCGGGATGGCATCGACTTTTTTCTCAGAAATAGAGAAACCTACGGAGATATTTATCGTTTAGATCTTGTCGGGACTGAGGTAACTGTATTGGGTCATCCTGACTATGTACAACATGTTCTGCGCGATAACGCAGATAATTATCGTGGTAAAGGCGATGGGCGGGCCTTCCGCGCTTCATCGTGTCTTCTGTTGGGGGATGGTATTGTTGCAACAGATAATCAGAGGCTCTGGCGACAGCAACGGCGTGCTATACAGCCTTATTTTAATCACAAACACCTGTTAGGCCTGGTTGATCTTATTGTTGAGGCAATTGATTCTGAAATCACCGGCTGGAATAACAGGGTAGGCGAGCCGTTTGATATACAGCCAGAACTGACACGGATGGCAATCAGAAATATTACCAGCAGCCTGTTTGGTATAACAGTGACACCTGATGAAACGCAGCAAATTTCTCAGGATATTGAAAATAGTCTGGGTTATCTCTGGTCGGGTATGATGGTTGAGGCCTACCCGGAAGGTTTTCCATTTCCGGGACAGGATCAATATGAGAAAACAGTTGATGCGCTGGATAGTCTGGTAGACAGACTCGTTGAACGCCGTCATCAGGCTCGTGAGACGCGTGACGATGTGATGAGTGTACTTCTGTGGATGGCAGACCCGGAAGGTGAGAGAAAAATTGACCGGAAACAAATCAGAGATGAGATCATGACAATGCTGATTGCAACCTGCGAATCCTTGTCTGCGACTCTGGGCTTTGTTTTTTATTATCTTTCTCAATACCCTGCTATCAGACAGAATCTGCATTCGGAAACAGATCAGGTATTAGGTCAACGTGTGCCTGTATTTAATGACATATCCGGGCTGAAGTACGCACGTATGGTGATGCAGGAAACCTTACGGATTGCCGCACCAGTCTACTGGATTCAGCGTATGGCTGCAGATGATGATGAAATTGACGGTTTTTATATCCCGGCGGGCTCCATTGTCGTGCCTGTGATCCATCTGATCCATCATCATGCTGAGATCTGGGAAAATCCGCATCGCTTTAAACCGGAACGTTTTTTACCTGAGCATTCAAAAGCGCGTCATAAACTGGCCTGGATACCATTTGGCACCGGGCGGCGGTTATGTACTGGTCAGGACTATACCCTGATGTACGGACAATTGCTGTTAGCCTGTGTTTTTCAACAGTATGATGTGGTTGGTACGCCTTCTCAGCAGGATTCAGGTATTCATTTATCAACAGGGTTAAAAAGAGCGGGAGGCGTGAGGGTAACACTTCAGAAACGCTGATTATTGGCCCTGAGTGACCAACTCATAGTGTTTAACCTGAAGAAGTCGATAATTTATATATGAGCATACCATAAGCACTGCAATAGCAGTGTAGATTAAGTTTAACGTCAAGGGTATCAGCAATAGTGTTGTCAGAAATTCTATGGCGATCAGGCCAACCAGAATATGCACAATAGTTTTTCGGTTCAGATAACTACACAATATTGCGCCTAGCGGTGCACCAATCACAACAACCGGAATTGCAGCATGCCAGTAACTTTGTACTGTAGCTGAAAAGTCCTGAAAAAACCAGACTTGCAACATAAAACCATATAATGCGTTAAGTGCCATTAAGATCACTGAAGTAGGTGTCGCCGTTTTTTCACTTATACGAAACAATAGTACCATAATAATAAACAGAAAAATATCTATTCCGGTACCAACTAAGCCACTTAGAATACCGCCAGACATGCCCGCGAATATAACAATGATGCGTTCACGCTGATTCCATACTGGCGCGATAATATGTCGATGGTGTGGCCTGTGATTCAGAATCAGTAATGCGATAGCAAAGCATGTCAGCATCAGAGTAAAAGACAGTTTGAGTATAATGGGTGGCAATAACTGAAAGCTGTCACTCAAACCCAGAAAAACACCTATACAGCCGCCGACACTTCCCCAGCGAATAATGCGCCAGTCGACCGATATATTACGTAGATAAATGACGACAGTTGCAGTGCTCATGCCAACTGCCTGAATGGCCAGGGGAAAGACCTTTGCTTCATAAGCAGGTATTGCCAGTAATTTAGTAAATACAGGGAAGGCGACCACACCGCCTCCCATACTGGTGGCACCGGCCACTAATGAACCAAACAACATTGTCAGACTGATTTCCCAATGAGCCTGAACAATATCTGATGCCTGTCTGTAGCCCAGGGCGATGAACCATGCCAGCCAGACCAGCATGGCAGGTAAAAAGGTTATACCATATCGCCGGATGCACTGGTTATTTATAAATCTGTAAAATTTATCCATACGATTTTTGTTGTGGCAACGAAAACGCAGGTATGCAACTCACTGATGAGCTGAGGGGTGTACTTTATCAGAAAAGGTATCGTATGTCTGGCTATCATGACCCGGGTATTTCTCATATCAAGGTACGCAAAGGGCGACATTGTTATGGTATGGGGTTAGGTATTATTTTACTGGATGAAGTTTCGCCGGCCTTCCCGGGTGATATGCGGAACCCAAGTGCTTATTCGTTTCCGATTCAGTATGAAATTGCCAGAGGTGTGAATAATCAGACATTGGTACATAGCGAAGATAAGTCATTTTGTGTGGATCCATTGCGTCGGGCTGCCCGAAAACTGGAACAGATGGGATGCAGAGCTATTGTGACAGAATGCGGTTATTCTGCTTATTTTCAGAAAGCACTGGCAGAATGTGTGGATGTACCCGTATTTGCATCCAGTTTACTGCAGGTTGCATGGGCACGACAATTGCTTGGCACGCATCAGGTGGTAGGCGTCATTGTTGCGTTTGAACAACAGATCACTCCGGCTCATCTGCAGGCGGTTGGTGTCGGAGCAGATACTGATTACGTGCTTACCGGGGCCTGGGAAGCCGGGAAATTCAATGAGTTGATGAATATGGCTGGACATCCGGATTCAACCATGCGTCGTGGTCAGTATGAAAAGATAGAAAAAGATCTGGTTGATTTAGCTCAGGATTTCTGTCGGAAGCATGCGAATATGGGTGCGTTGGTGCTCGAATGCAGTCTGATGCAGCCTTTTGCCAGAGCGATTCAGCGTACTATTGATATCCCTGTCTTCAGCTGGGGTACACTTCTGGATTATGCCTATTCGGTTGTGGCACATCGTGATTATTACGGGCATGTCTGACTGTTGGTGTGTCGGGAACGTCCGGCTGTTTTACAGGAGTAGATGATGTCAGATTTAACAGGCAGGGTTGCCCTGGTAACCGGTGCCAGTCGTGGGGTGGGGCGAGGTATAGCTCTGGGGCTGGCAGAAGCAGGTACAACCGTATACGTTACAGGGCGTAGTGCTCAGGATATCTGCGCGACCGCAGATGCAGTCACTGCATCAGGTGGACATGGTATTGCGGTGTGTTGTGATCATTGTGATGACGAACAGGTTGAGGCACTTTTTAAACAAATTCAGGCTGAGCAGAATGGTTTGCATATTCTGGTCAATAATGTCTGGGGTGGCTATAAGGATATGCTGGTGGATGGTGAGTGGACGTGGGAACGGCCATTCTGGCAACAGCCGCCCTGGCGCTGGGATAGCATGTTTCAGGCTGGAGTACGGGCACATTATGTCGCGAGTTATTTTGCAGCCCCACTGATGATTGCTCGTCATCAGGGCCTGATCGTGAATATTTCTTTCTGGGCTGCCCAGACCTATACACGCAATGTGCCTTATGGTGTGTCTAAAGCAGCAACTGACCGCATGACCTCGGATATGGCACACGAACTGCGAACCCACAATGTTGTTGTAGTGTCTCTTTATCCTGGTTGGGTGCGTACTGAACTGGCTCAGGACATTATCGCGTTTTTTGACGCCGCTGAAGAATTTAAGCAGAACGCAGAGTCACCGCAATTTGTGGGGCGGTGTGTCGCTGCATTAGCAACAGATTCAAATATTATGCAGAAAACAGGGCAGGTCGTCGTCACAGGTGCGCTTGGTCTGGAGTACGGCTTTACAGATGTCGATGGGCGTCAGCCACAGCCAACAACTCTGGAGAATCATTAATCTGATTGAGAACGCTGCCCGAATGCGGTGAGAATAAACCGGCAACCAGAGAGTGAATATACTTGCCGGTGTTTTGCGAGAGAACAGTGATGAATTATCCGGAAATTGACCCGATTATTGTGCAGTTGGGTCCGCTGGCGATGCGCTGGTATGGCCTGATGTATCTGTTTGGCTTTGTTGCCCTCTGGTGGCTGGGGCGGCAGAGGGCGCGTCAGGTGCATACCCCGCTGACCATTTCACATATAGAAGACCTGGTGTTTTATTGTGCGCTGGGTACCGTACTCGGCGGGCGTATTGGCTATGTGCTGTTCTACGCATCAGATCGCTGGCTGGCTGATCCGTTAGTTCTGTTGCGTATCTGGGAAGGCGGCATGTCGTTCCACGGCGGCCTGCTGGGTGTGTTGAGTGCACTGATTCTGTTCAGTCGGCATTACCGGCTGCGTGTGTGGCAGGTCACTGATTTTGTCGCACCGATGGTGCCATTAGGCCTGTTTTTCGGACGGATCGGTAACTTTATCAATGGTGAATTATGGGGGGCACCAACGTCGGTAAGCTGGGGGATGCAGGTTGCCTGTGCCAACCGGTACGATCTGTGTGTGAATAAGCTGCAGCTGCCTCCGGATACCCTGCTGACACCCCCGCTGCATCCTTCGCAGCTGTATGAAGCGGTACTGGAGGGCCTGGTGTTGTTTGTGTTGTTATGGTGGTATTCTGCCAGACCGCGCACCGCACCGGCGGTGAGTGGGCTGTTTCTGCTGGGTTATGGCAGCTTCCGGTTTGCGGTTGAATGGGTGCGCTTGCCGGATTCGCATCTGGGCTATCTGGCGTTTGACTGGTTGACGATGGGACAGTTGTTATCATTACCGATGATAATAGCCGGGGGTATCCTGCTGAGTATAGCCTGTCGGCGCACTGGTACCTGAATACAGAAAACTCAAAACACAGCAAGGAAGCCAAAGCCGCCTAAGCTATTTCTCAGCCCTTCAAATGGCACGAAAATACCTGACCACTACACTATTGAGGATACCTGCTTATAATACGGGGACTTTGAAATACATGACATGGCTAAAGACATGGCACAGATTTTAGAGGTACTCTTTTAGTAATCTGCCGGATTGATGACATAGTCTTCATAGGCCTTATCTATGATATAACCATTTTTAATGGCCACTGCCTCACTTTCTGCTCGCGCTTTTGCAGCCATCTCCAGACGCTCCTGCCAGTGTAATTTCCAGTCACGCTGATTCATTCTGTGTGCTGTATCCGGGCTGAAATAGCGCCTGGCTTCGAGTTCTCCGTTAAGAACCTCGATAAACAAAAGATACGACCCTATTTCAGGGTCAGTTTCGTGGTCTTCAAAACCGAGCTGAATGCTCATAAATACCTGATTATCTGTATGCAGGTACCAGTAATTGATTGCGGTGTCGCCCTGTTTTAAAGTGCGCCATTCTTTTAAGGTTGGTAAATAGGCCGGATCAAGATAATAATAGCGATCTTCATTAAGTTTATAGCGCATTGACTGTTGCCCAGCCAGGCGTGGTTCTTCATAGCTTTGTGCATATTGCCAGCCGCTGGCGAGCAGGGTTTGCAAAAATGCATGGAAAGTCATGCGAGCCTCTGTATGAGACATCCAGCTATCCGGGGTAATACCAGCCTGCAGATAAATATTCCCAACACCTGTATGATCTCTCAGGTCTTCAGTCACCATCATGTAAGTGACATTATCAAGTATAGCTTTATTATTTATGCTATGCAGTGTCACTGAAGCCGGCGAATTAGAAGAATATTGGTATTCATGAAAAATAATATCTGAACCAGATGGCTTTTTATATGGCGTTTTAACTGGGTTACGATGAGTAAAATCTTTAAATGATTCACCTATATAGACAGATAAATGCTGTTGCTCTTCCATAATATAGCCTTTTGATAAATACTGATATCCTGTAAAAGAAATAAAGGTTATGGCACATAAGGCCATCATAATTTTCATCTAAAGGAACCTGCCACATATGCGACACTGATACAACGATCACTAAAATCAGGTTCGTCTACCCAGGCAGCCATTTTTTGCAGCTCGCGTTCCATGTATGTCTGTTGTATTTGCATCAAGGTATGAAATTTTTTTGCTGCCTGCCCAATCCAGCCCATCCGGGTTTTCGGACTGTCTTGCCCAGCATCTTCCAGTGCACCTGGTACTTCCAGTGCCATATCTTCCGGTGCTTCAGACACCAGTGCTTCATTTTCTGCTGTACAATCAGCAGCAAGCACCAGCTGGTAGTCCGGTGATAAAAAATTGTAAAGCAGGTTATTACGCTGGTTTCTGATCCATCTGGCAAAGACCGGATGATCGTAAATTAACGGCTGCAGGATAGACAGTTGTTCGTGTTTAGCAATTTCTTTAAGATGCTCCATCTGTTTATCAGGTCGCTGTCTGTGTGAAGCAGGCATCGCTTCGATTTCTTCTACTAACCTCATCCCACGTGTAATATATTCTTTTGGTTTGAAGTCATCAATTTTGCCCAGTGCATAACCTGACCATTCGAGAGTTTCAGTGACGGTTGTTTTAACGCCAGTTCCATCGCTGTTATTCGGTAGTGTTTGTGCGTCTCGCTGACTTTCGCAATTGTCTCCGCAGAAATAATGATCCGGGTAATTCGCATAGAACCAGTGCCAGACAGACACATCCATAAATAACCAAAGATTACCTAAGCCCAGACCTTCACTGATGACTGCCAGTTCGCGATTCCATATATGTCTTCCTGTGTCAAATGAGCGTTTTATCTGACAGCTATCCAGAAGACAGGCGACAGTCTTGCTGGCAAAAGCACCTAATGCCATCCAGTAAAAGCGTCCTTTTTTAGTTTCATCACAACCTTCTTCAGTCTCCAGATAAAAACGTGCATAGGTCGCTGCTATACGCCTCGCTCGGGTATAATAACAATCAAGCAAATCAAAAGTCTGTGTTCGATTATCTAATGTTTCACCGAGTCGGGTGTAAGCAAACTGATGAGCCTGTCCCCACCTGATTTGGCAATCTGAGGTCACTGTCACATAGCTGTCTGGTGTTTCGTTTGTCGTTCCCTCAGCTCCGTTGCTACACATAGCTTGTGTGTCCTTTTTATATGACTTTTTTTTACTTTTCCCTGAACCCAGAGTATCTCAAATTTAACTTTTTCTTTGGTCGGTGTATGTAATTCCAGTGTTTCTCCCTGAGTATTTAATCGGCCCACATAGGTTTCTCGTGAACTACTGATTTTATAATATAATCCGTTTCCTTCTGCTTTGCCTTGCTGATCCAGTAGTTTAAAACGTTCGCATATTTCTCTCTGGCAGGTGCAGAGTCCTTTTTTGATATTCATGTTGTCTCTGAAATTTGATTTATCTGGTATATTGATCTCTTTTCCCGCAAGAGATGAATCTGAATTATTTTTTATTTTTAATAAGTCAGGGTTTAACAACATAAGATCGCCAGGTGTTACTCTGTTTTTCCTGGCCATAGTCCATAATGTTTCTTTTTCGCTGACAATATATCTAAATGTTTTATTCAATTTAACAGACCTTTTCAGTGTTAGAAAAATCGCAGAGTACAATTATATTCATCGGCACTCAAGATGACACACGATATACTTTCAAAACCCAGGAAATGACTGAATTAAATGTGGGAAATCAGCAATATCAAAATTTGCTATCTGATATCGCCCAGCTGATGAACGAAGGCAGAACCAGTTGCCATAAAGAAATAAACAAGGTGCTGGTGCAAACCTATTGAAAAATTGGCCGGGAAATTGTCGAGGTTTGGCAGGAAGGGGCAGAAAAATCAGTCTACGGCGATAACCTGATAAGGCGTTTATCTAAAGACCTGAAATACTTGCACGGCAAAATTTTCAGCCGTTCTAACATCAATATAATTCGGCAGTTTTATATCAAGTATCCAATTTGCCAGACGGTGTCTGGTAAATTGAGCTGGTCGCATTATGTCGAGTTACTCTCTATATCGGATGATATGGCACGTGGCTTTTATGAAAAGCAATGTATTCAGGATAACTGGTCTGTGCGCGAGTTAAAAAGGCAACATAATTCAGCACTTTTTGAACGCCTGGCGTTAGGAAAAAATAAGCAGGCAATACTTAATTTATCAAAACAGGGCCAGTTAATTACTAAGTCTGATGATATCATCAAAGACCCTTACGTGTTCGAGTTTTCAGAGCTACCGGAACACGATTTACATTCTGAAAAAGCCATAGAAAAAATTCTGATCGATAAGCTCAGTGATTTTTTATTAGAACCCGGCAAGGGTTTTGCCTTCATTAGTAGGCAATATCACATCACCTTAAATAACACGCATTACTTTGTTGATCTGGTATTTTACCATAGAATACTGCATTGTTTTGTACTGATTGACCTTAAAACGGGTACGGTCAATCATCAGGGTATTGGCCAGATGAATATGTATATCAATTACTTTAAGCATGAAGAAAATACTACAGGTGATAATGAACCCATTGGCATTGTTTTAGGCAGAAATAAAGATGATGTGCTGGTTGAGTACGCTACCGGCTCCCTGTCTAATCAATTGTTTGTATCAAAATATCAGTTTTATTTACACTCCAACCCATCCACACTATCCCTGCTTCATTCATACAATTGCGGCTAGTTGTAAAAGAACGGGTACCAACCGCTGCCCCAGTACGCAAGCAGCCACCAAACAGGGTAAAACGTCTGTCCGACCAGGGCGCAAAGGGAATAGTGTTACAAAAGTCTTGTCAGACGTAAATGTTCCGTCCAAACTCCCTGTCGTTGATCAGTAAACCGATGACAGTATCATGCATGATGTCAGAGTTTAGGCGATCTATCAATTAACTCATACCATTGTATGTGATACGCTCAGCTTGCTGTCGGGGTGTGATTCAAACTGATGTGGCGTAATAGCCGGGGCACATAAAATTCGTTTCGGCGTTACCCGTCAGGGGCTGCTCCGAGGGTCGCCGGAATACCCGTCCATGGGGGGCTCGGCTGCGGCCATCCATG
>CAWUJM010000007.1:0-50604 GCA_963922685.1 uncultured Gammaproteobacteria bacterium
GGCGCAGAACGCCAGGCCATGTGTGCACGTGAGCTGACCAAGACCTTTGAAACCCTGCTGCAGGGTACCCTGCAGGAGATACAGACCCGGCTGGGTCCGCAACCCAAAGGTGAGATTGTGCTGGTGGTAGCCGGAGCGACGGCTGATCCGGCGACGGCTGAACTGACACGCTATCTGGATATTCTGCTGACAGAACTACCCCGGAAACAGGCGGTTGACCTGACAGCCAGACTGCTGAAACTACCGAAAAACCGGGTATACCGGTACGCACTGGACAGCGAATCTTTCTGATACAATGAAGGGTTGATGCTGCACAAATTGTCGGGCATGATGCATCCGATGACAGGCCATTCCATTCCTTTTTCCCCGAACTGACGGAGATGATCCATGAGTAACCTGATTGGCGTACCTGCGCCGGACTTCACCACCGCAGCGGTACTGGGCGATGGTACCATTGTTGAAGATTTCTCTTTGTCTGCCACACTTCAGGGCAAATATGGCGTGGTGTTTTTTTACCCGCTTGACTTCACCTTCGTCTGCCCGTCTGAGCTGATCGCAGTAGACCACCGGGTCGCAGCCTTCAGGAAGCTGAATACCGAAGTAATCGGTGTTTCCATTGATTCACAATTTACCCACAATGCCTGGCGCAATAAGCCGGTGCAGGAAGGTGGCATCGGGCCGGTGCAATACACCCTGGCAGCGGACATTAAACACGAGATTATGCAGGCCTATGGTGTGGCCAGCCCGGCAGGTGTGGCGCTTCGCGGTGTATTCATTATTGATCGGGACCGTGTGGTACGCTCTCAGATCATCAACGATCTGCCTCTGGGACGTAATTTTGACGAAGTGATCCGCCTGATTGAGGCATTGCAGTTCCATGAACAACATGGCGAGGTCTGCCCGGCTGGCTGGCAGAAGGGTGATGCGGGCATGGCTGCCTCGCCTGATGGGGTGGCCGATTATCTGGCGCAGAACTCAGACAAACTGTAGAGTACCTCAAGTCCCTCAAGTCGCCAGTGCTTTGAGTTGGTACAGTGTCTCCAGAGCTGCTCGCGGGGTTAGTGTATCCATATCAAGCGTCTGCAGTTGCTGTAATACAGCGGAGGATTCGGCAGTTGCCACCACCGGTGCAGATGTAAATAAATCCGGCTCACTGGTGTCAGCCGCCTGCACGGCCTGGTGTTCCAGGGCCTGCAGGCGCTGCCGCGCCTGCCGGATCACATGGCCCGGAACACCTGCCAGCGCAGCCACCTGCAGTCCGTAGCTCTGGTTGGCCGGGCCCGGGCTGACGGAGTGCAGAAAGACGATACCTTCGCCATGCTCAACGGCGTCCAGATGCACATTGCGGATGCCGGGCTGTTCTTCCGGCAACCCGGTCAGCTCAAAATAATGGGTGGCAAACAGGGTAAAGGCACGGATCCGTCCGGCCAGTTCAAGCGCACAGGCCCAGGCCAGCGACAGGCCATCAAAGGTACTGGTGCCACGACCAATCTCATCCATCAGTACCAGCGATTCCGCTGTGGCATTGTGCAGAATATTGGCCGTTTCTTCCATCTCAACCATAAAGGTGGAACGGCCACCGGCCAGATCGTCCGATGCGCCGATGCGTGAAAAGATGCGGTCAATCTGCCCGATCACAGCACGTTGCGCCGGAACATAACTACCGATATACGCCATAATGGCGATCAGCGCGATCTGGCGCATGTAGGTCGATTTGCCGCCCATGTTCGGACCGGTGATGATCAGCATACGTTGTTCCGGATCCAGCCGGACATCATTCGCCACAAACGGCGTATCGCTCAGGCCTGCAACAACCGGATGCCGTCCCTGCTCAATCTCCAGACCAGGCTCTGCGCGTAACTCAGGACAGACCAGCTTCAGACTGTGCGCCCGTTCTGCCAGATTGCAGATCACGTCTAAGGTCGCAACCCCCTGCGCACTCTGTTGTAATGGAGCCAGCTGTGGCTGCAGGCGTTGCAGCAGCTCGTCATATAATTGCTTTTCGCGAGCCAGAGCGCGTTCCCGCGCCGATAGTACCTGGTCTTCAAATTTTTTAAGTTCCGGTGTGATGAAGCGTTCAGCGTTCTTCAGCGTCTGGCGACGCACATAGTCTTCCGGCGCGTCCGCAGCCTTTGCCTTGCTGATTTCAATAAAATAACCGTGGATACGGTTATAACTCACCTTCAGCGTTTCAATGCCGGTACGTTGTTTTTCGCGTTGTTCCAGATCCAGCAGGAACTGATCCGCATCCTCAGACAGGGTGCGCAGTTCATCCAGCTCAGCATCATAGCCACGTGCCAGTACGCCACCATCCCGGATCACGACCGGCGGATTCTCAATGATGGCCTGCTGCAATAGCTGATGTATACCCGGATGTTCCCCGATCTGTCGGGTCAGTTCGGTCAGACAGGGATCCTCCAGCGGATGCAAGTGGGTCTGTATTTCCGGCAACTGTGCCAGTGAATCACGCAATACCGCCAGATCGCGCGGTCGGGCACTACCCAGTGCGATGCGGGCCAGGATCCGTTCTATATCACCAACACCGGCCAGTGCGCGTTGCAGGACCAGTACGGATTGCGTCACCAGCAGGCAGCCGATTGCAGCATGCCGTTGCCGGAGCACCGCCTGATCACGCAACGGCTGATTCAGCCAGCGCCGCAATAAACGACTGCCCATCGCAGTACTGTGCCGATCCAGCAGCCCGGCCAGCGTATGCTGCTGCAATCCTGAGCTGGCCTGCACCAGCTCCAGATTGCGTCGGGTCGCCGCGTCAATCATCAGGGTGTCACCGGGTTGTTCCAGGCGCAGCTGCTGAATATGTGGCAGATCATGTTGTTGTGTTTCACGCAGATAATGTAACAAGGCACCTGCCGCAATCGTGGCAGACGGATGATGTTGCAGGCCAAAGCCACTCAGATCGCGCGTGCCGAACTGTTCGCACAAACGTTGTTGTGCACTATCCTGCTCAAAATGCCACTCCGGTCGCTTCGTAAGACGGGCATGGCACCAGGGCTGCGGATTCAGCGGGCAATTGTCCGGCAATACGATTTCTGCCGGTTGCAATCGTTGCAGTTCACTCGCCAGGGCCTCAGCCGAGGTCAGCTCCTGTACGGCAAAGCGGGCTCCGGTCAGATCCAGCCAGGCCAGTGCATACTGATCCTGCGTGATATACAGTGCAGCAAGCAGGTTATCCTGTTGTGCATCCAGCAGGGCTTCGTCGCTGATCGTACCTGGCGTGACAATCCGCACCACCTTGCGTTCAACCGGCCCCTTGCTGGTCGCAGGGTCGCCTGTCTGCTCGCAGATTGCGATTGATTCGCCCTGTTTCACCAGCTTTGCCAGATAACCTTCTGCAGCATGAAACGGCACACCGGCCATCGGGACCGGATGTTCTGTACCCTTGCCACGGGCAGTCAGGGTGATATCCAGAATCTGCGCTGCCTTTTCGGCGTCAGCATAAAATAATTCGTAAAAGTCGCCCATCCGGTAAAACACCAGATGGTCAGGATGCTGTGCCTTGATCTGCAGATATTGCTGCATCACTGGCGTGGGTTTACAGGGCATGATGTTTTGTAGCGTCAGTCGTTACTGGTTGCAACTGCGCAGCTTCGCTGTGCGCAGAATGATGCGTGATTGTCAGATTACAAACAGGTGCCGGATACTGGTGGTGCTGACTTGAAAATAGTGACACAGGTCGTTGTAACACCGGGCTTGAAGGGGCATGATCCGGGGTATGTGCTCAGAGGGCGTCTGCGGCCATGGATGGCCGCAGCCGAGCCCCCACGGATGGGTTCATGGCGTACCTCGGAGCACACACCCGGATCATGCTGATATTGAGCTTGACATTATTCCACTACATTTTCGGCGGCAGCGTGACCCGGGTATAACGCCAGGCAAGCAGGACCAGACCGGTTACCGGTAAGCCCAGACCGGCAGTAAAGATAAAAAATTCAGCGTAGCCAGACTGATCGACCAGGATGCCGGAAAATCCGCCGAGAAATTTTGGCAGCAACAACATCAGCGAGCTGAATAACGCATACTGGGTGGCTGAATAAGCAACATTGGTCAGAGCCGACAGATACGCAATAAAGGCGGCAGATGCAAGACCAGCACTCAGATTATCCATGCCGACCACTGCGATCAGCCACCTGATATCCGGACCGGTCTGTGTCAGCAGCAGAAACAACAGGTTGGTTGCAGCTGCCAGGATCGCACCCAGCAACAATATCGGCATCACACCCAGCCGATACACCGCCATACCCCCCAGCAACCCACCCAGAACTGTCACAGAAACACCGAAACCCTTCGCGACCCAGGCAATCTCAGCCTTGCTGAAGCCCATGTCGTGATAAAACACATTCGCAATCACCCCGAGCACAATATCAGAGACGCGGTAGCTGGCGATCAGGGCCAGCACCAACAGGGCCAGCCCACCATAACGCCGGATAAAATCTGCAAACGGCTGCCAGACAGCGGTGACCAGCCAGTGATACAGTCGGTGCCGCCGCGACTGAGCAACGTCCGGCACACCTTCCGGACGCGTGATGGTCGGTTCAGGTGCCCACCAAGACGTCAGCAGACCGGGCAGCATCGCCGCCGCCATGCAGGCATAGGTGATCGCCCAGGGCAGATGATGATAGCTCGCTTCGTCCGGATCAAACCAGGCCGCTATGCCCAGTGCCCCGCCGGATGCGAGCAACATCGCCAACCGGTACCCCGTCGTATAGATGCCGGCAAGGATGCCCTGCAGCTCCGGGCCTGCAATCTCAATCCGGTACGCATCAACCACCAGGTCCTGAGTTGCGGAAAACAGGGCGACCCACAGTGCAAGACTCACCAGTAACCCCAGATGTTGCGCCGGATCCGCCAGGCCCATCCCGAGCAGGCCGAGCAGAATCGCACTCTGCGACAACAACAACCAGCTGCGGCGACGCCCGAACCAGCGCGACAGGACGGGCAGTTGCAGGTGATCAACGAGCGGTGACCAGCACACCTTCAGGGCATAGGTCAGAGCGACCCAGCTGATCAGACCGATCGTAGTGCGGTCAATACCGGCTTCACGTAACCGGAAAGACAGGGTACCGAATACCAGCAGGAGCGGCAGACCGGATGAAAAACCGAGCAGGCCGATGCGGAATACACGCGGGTCGGCACAGGCGCGCCACATACCGCGCCAGCTGGCCGGGGTATTGTTCAGAGATGTTGATGGCACGGATCAGACAAAGGGTTAGGTATCCTGCTAAAATTCAGACTTATGACCCATTATATCTTTATTACCGGTGGCGTGGTGTCCTCACTCGGCAAGGGCATTGCGGCAGCCTCGCTGGGGGCCCTGCTGGAGGCTCGTGGTCTGGCAGTCACACTGATCAAGCTGGATCCGTATATCAATGTTGATCCGGGTACCATGAGTCCGTTTCAGCATGGTGAAGTGTTTGTCACCGAAGATGGCGCAGAAACCGACTTGGATCTGGGACATTATGAACGTTATACGTCCGCCCGGATGCGGCAGCAGAATAACTTTACCGCCGGACAGATCTACGAACAGGTGATTCGCAGAGAACGCCGGGGCGATTATCTGGGCGGTACGGTACAGGTGATTCCTCACATCACAGACCAGATCAAACACAATATCCGCGCCGGTACCGGTGAGGCACAGGTTGCGATCATCGAAATCGGCGGGACAGTAGGCGATATTGAATCCCTGCCCTTTCTGGAAGCCATCCGCCAGATGGGCGTGGAGCTGGGACGCACCCGCGCGATCTTTGTGCATCTGACCCTGGTGCCTTATATTGCCACTTCAGGTGAGATCAAGACCAAGCCGACCCAGCATTCGGTGAAGGAACTGCGTTCTATCGGCATCCAGCCGGATGTGCTGGTCTGTCGCACCGATCGCCCCCTGCCGATGACCGAAAGACGCAAGATTGCGCTGTTCACCAATGTGCAGGAACAGGCGGTCATCTCCGCTGTGGATGCCGATACGATCTATCGTATTCCAGCACTGCTGCACATGCAGGGCCTGGACGCGATCGTGCTGCAACAACTGAATCTGTCAGCCCCGCCCGCCGATCTGACACCCTGGCAGCGGGTTGTGCAGCGACTGGATCATCCGGCGGGCGAACTGCGTATCGCGATGGTGGGTAAATATACCGGACTGGCCGATGCATACAAATCAGTGAATGAAGCACTGATACATGCCGGCATTCAGGCGCAGCAGAAGATCCGTATTGAGTACGTCGATTCGGAACAGGCCGATACCGCGCAACTGGCACAGATGGATGCGATTCTGGTGCCGGGCGGCTTTGGCGAGCGGGGTGTCGAAGGCAAGATCCAGGCAGTGCGCTATGCGCGTGAACATCAGGTACCGTATCTCGGTATCTGTTTAGGCATGCAGCTGGCTGTGATCGAGTATGCGCGGCATGTACTCGGCTATCCGCAGGCACACAGTACTGAATTTGTACCGGACACTCCCGATCCGGTGATTGCACTGGTGACGGAATGGACCGGAACAGACGGCAAGGTACAACAACGGGATGCACAGGTGGACAAGGGTGGCAGCATGCGTCTGGGCGGGCAGGCATGTCGTCTGACCTCAGGCAGTCGTGCACATCAGATGTATGGCAGAGACCAGATCACCGAACGACATCGCCACCGCTATGAATATAACAACCAATACCGGGCCGGACTGGAAGATGCCGGTCTGCAGGTAGTCGGTACTTCAGTGGCAGGTGGCCTGGTCGAAATGATCGAAATCCCGACTCATCCGTGGTTTGTCGCCTGTCAGTTTCACCCCGAATTCACCTCCACCCCGCACACGGGTCATCCGTTATTCAATGGTTTTATCCGTGCGGCACAACACTATCGGGATGCAACATGAATCTGTGTGGATATCAGGTCGGTCTGGATCAGCCATTTTTTCTGATCGCCGGACCCTGTGTGATTGAGAGCGAGCTGTCCGCATTGCAGACGGCCTCCCGACTGCAGCAGATCACCGAGCGACTCAACATCCCCTTCATTTACAAATCGTCATTTGACAAGGCGAACCGCTCCTCGCATCAGAGCTATCGTGGTCCGGGGCTGGAAGAAGGCCTGCGTATCCTGCAGACCGTGCGCGAACAGATTGGTGTCCCGGTATTGACGGATGTGCATGAAGACACACCGGTGGATGCCGTGGCAGAGGTCGTGGATGTGCTGCAGACACCGGCCTTTCTGTGCCGTCAGACCAGCTTTATACAACGCGTGGCGCGTACCGGCAAACCGGTCAACATCAAAAAGGGGCAATTTCTGGCACCGGCAGATATGCAGCAGGTCACGCAGAAAGCACGGGCCGCCGGCAATGACCGGATCATGGTCTGCGAACGCGGTGTCAGCTTTGGCTATAACAACCTGATTGTTGATATGGGCAGCCTGGCGATTATGCGTCAGACCGGTTGTCCGGTGGTATTTGATGCGACCCATTCAGTGCAACAGCCGGGTGGACTGGGAGACAGATCCGGCGGGCGGCGCGAGCTGGTGCCTGTATTAGCCCGGGCAGCTGTTGCCAGTGGCATCGCCGGGCTGTTCATGGAAACCCATCCGGATCCGGACCGGGCCTTATCGGACGGACCAAATTCGTGGCCGCTGGATAGCCTGGAAGTCCTGCTGATGACACTGCAGGCGACAGACCACATCGTCAAGCAGCAGGGCCTGCTCGAAAGAACCTTATCCGTATGATTTCTGTTACACCTTACTGATGAAGCATCAGCTGAGTCCCGGATATCACTCCACTGCTCGCAAAATCAGCAGCAGTCACAATTTAACCACTACCCATGTCCGCAACTGCCACTATTTCCGCTGATATCTTGCTATTTCCGCTGATATCCTGCAGGAACTGAACACGAATCATCCTCAGGTGTGGGCCGGGCTCGTTGTTGTTTCAGCATGGGCCAGATAGTGTTGCCCAGATCCAGACAAACATTCAGGTATAAAACAAACAGACTGGCCAGCACGCCAAAATGCCAGAAAAAAACGCCCGCCACTGTCAGCATGCCTGGAGTAAAGCCAAGCAGCATTGCACGCCGCATGGTGGCTTCGAATTCGTCCACCAACTCAAACAGCGGCAGCACATGTTGCAGAGTACCATCCATAAAGATGATTTGCGCGGTGTTGGTCGCCACGCTGGAGGCACCTTTCAGGGAGAAAGATACCTGTGCTGTCTTCAGGGCGATGGCATCATTGATGCCGTCACCGACAAACCCGACAAAGCGGCCTTCATCCCTGAGTTGTTGCACCAGATCAGCCTTGTTTTCCGGCAGGGTTTCAGCAAAATAATGTTTAATGCCCAACTGTTCAGCCAGACGGCGCGTGGGCGCCTCATGGTCTCCTGAGATAATATAGATATCCAGACCCCGTTGTTGTAACACCCGCACAATATGTCTGGCTTCCGGGCGCAGGGTTGGTTGCATTTCCAGTATGCCCGCCAACTGATCATCCACGCCAACGTAAACCAGGGAATGGCTGTCCGCCTCAGCCCGTCGCTGGATAGCGGCAACCGCTGCGGGAAATGTCATGTTTTCATGTTGCAGAAAACGTGCACTGCCCACCCGGATTGTGCGTCCTTTCAGGATGACTTTGATACCGAAGCCAACTTCATAGCTGGCCTCCTCCAGCGTGGGCAGGTCAATATTTCTTGTTCTGGCATGCGCCACAATGGCGCGCGCGATCGGGTGCGGCTGGCGGTATTCAGCGGCAGCGGCCAGACGTAAGACTTCCTGTTCGGTAAAATCATTCAGGACATGCAGTTGGCCTATCGACGGCTGTTCCTGCGTCAGGGTACCAGTCTTATCAAACACCAGAGTATCAATTTTTCGCAGGGATTCAAATACCCGTCCATCCTTGACCAGAATGTGCTGGCGCGCCAGCAGTTGCAGGTAAACCATGACGGTCATGGAACCCATCGTACCCAATCCGTTCCCCAGATTGGCCCACATGACCGCCATGGCGGCGTTAGCACCCAGCATCGGTAACGCGAGTCCCGCCAGGCCCAACTTGACCGGAATGAAACGGTCACCGGTTTTGCGCCCACGCAGGATCATGGCATCTTTATAGTGTCGGGTCTGGCTCAGTGCCCGGGTAAGTCTGGTCGCTACCGTCCTGTCGCCCGCAGTGACCACCTCAACCTCCAGGCGACCCGTTAGCAGCAAGGTGGAGGCGAATACCTCATCACCGCTTTCTTTATCGACCGGCTGGCTTTCACCGGTCAGTGTATGCTGATCAACCTGGCCGATGCCGCCGGTGACATGACCATCAACCGGGATCACCTCCCCGGCATTCACGATCATCTGATCACCTGCCCGCAGGGTATGAAAGTCCACTTGGATTTCGATGCCATCCCGAACCACCCAGACCTGCTCAGGATAACGGCTGAAGATATCAATCAGGCGGCTTTGCGCCGTGTCTTCCAGCTGATTGGTGATGCGCGCCAGAAATCCAAACACTAAACCATTGATGGCGGACAGGATCAGATGGCTGGTGGCGATCATCCCCAAGCTCATCATGCTACTCACCAGATAGAAGCTCAGATAGTGCCCGCGTTTGAAGTCCCGCCAGATCAGCCTGTAGTTTTCTCTGGACAGGTACAGAATAGCGACCACACCCAACGGGAAAAAAACCGGCCAGAAGACTGCCAGCCCGGTGATGCCCAAAGCACCCAGCGACAGGTGCGTCTGCCGTCGGCCCGCACGACGGGCCTGCTCTCTGGATTGCCGGAATTCCGGATCAATATCCATTAACAGCTGATCTTTATCGGCAAACTGTGTGGCCGAGCGGATATCCTGCCATAAACGTCTGATGTTCAATGGTTGTTGCGCGTCGAGAGGTGCTGCAGACCCGGCTGGCTGGCGACGCTGGTTGCGTTGCCACCAATAACCGGCTCCCGCACCCAGCAGGGTGAGCTCAAGCAACATGTCCGGAATCTGTGGTCACGATCTGGCCGGTTCTGGCACCGATTCCGGTCGTGCGATACAGTGTGCGTGTGTGATTGATATCATCCCATGCGGTGCCGGAATGCATGCAACAGCGGTTGTCCATGAGCAGCAGATCGCCAACCTGCCAGCGATGTTGGTAGATAAAACGCGGCTGCAAGGCGAAATCGCGCAGTTCCGCATACAGCTCCCGACCCTCTGCATAGGGTAAATCGACAATTTCCACGCCGGGGTTTGCATCGCTGAACAGTGCGCCCAGATACAATACCTTGCGCCTGCTTTGCGGATGGGTTGGCACCAGCGAATGAATCACATCGGGCGTGTTGAGTCTGTCTGCTTCACTCATCGGCGCACGGGTCGGGTAAATATGCGGCCATGCCCGATAATAACTGAGCCGTATCTGCAAACGATCAATACGGTCTCGCAATGTCTCCGGCAGGGCATCGTAAACCTGATACATATTCATCATCAGCGTGTCGCCGCCCACCGGTGGTATCTGTTGTGCGAAAAGCGTTGTGGAATGGGCGGGTCGATCAATAAAGTACATGTCGCTGTGCCAATACTGACCCGCCTTAGCCAGTCCGATAGGGCGACCCTGTTCCTTGATATTAGAAATAATAAAGATACAAGGATTTTCGGGATGTTCATAACGGGCTGCATTATTATTTTTATCAAAATAATCCGCATTTTCCTGCTGATGGCCCGAAGCCTGGGGATAACCGGCCATGAGTGTATCGAAACGACCGGCAAAGCCGGTATATTGCTGATGGCTGATATGTTGTTGTCCCCGGATGAATATAAAACCGTAGTCCAGATAGGCTTGATGCACCTGGTCGAATACCGAGTTACTCAAGGGCTGCGCCAAATCCAGGTCAGGCAATTCAGCGCCAACCTGGTTGGGCAAAGGTTGTATAGAAATAGTCATAAGGGAAATATAGCAATATTCTCTTGGTTAAACCTGAATTCCTGCATAGCTGAATGACATTACGATATCACGCGTAATCTCGACTGATTCTTTATTTTAGTCATCTTCATCATACCGACATTTTTCGATAACTCGTTCCGATTCGCGAACATAGCGTTCTGAAATATTACGTAAAGTCCGGGCAAATCTTTGATAACCAGAATTTTCAACAGCATCGGCACGTTGCTTAAATTTATCGGCTAATTTGAGTTCAGGTTTTCCTGATGGATCGACTGTGTGAATACCACGCGAATTATAGGTTGCTCTTTCGTAGCCATCGCGCATACGACTCATTTCTTTTTGGTTAATGATTTCAGCGATTGTGTGATGAATCCAGAGTCCACCATTATCCGCAGGCGCATGTATTAACACCTGCCCAATAGTTGAAAATGCAACTTCTAAATGCCCGGACTCGGTAGTGACTGACTCAACTTGCTTAATCCACTGGCAAAATTTCTCCGGGCTAAAGTGACCAATATTGTCCATACCCGGGACAGTTTCCCATTTATTTAAGAGATGCCAAACTTGAGTCGCCAGGATCGTCTCATCTTCTGCCGACGGTTTCCTGTGTTTTTTGTCTTCGTGTTTGGAGCGATAAACAAATTGGATCATTTCGCAGAAAAATTTTGCGTCAGAGGCAAGTTTGTTAGTCAAATATTTAGATTTGGGATAGCCGTGGCGACCATCTAACAGGCGCAAATATGCCCATTCAACACGGAATAAATCATCATCTGAGGTTTCTGGCGAGTCCTGTAATACTTTGATCAGTTTTAATTTATGGCCTGCACTTGTCATGTGCCCCTGTTCTGTTGAAGAAATGGCTCCAATGAGTGCTTCTGCACACTGCTTAACACCAAATGGTTGTTTCTTGTAGTTCATTCGAGTTAAGAGGTCAATAGCGGCAACAGGCCGGTTATGCTTGAGCAACTGATCTACGGCAAAATTAAGATTTTCATCTGTGTCGTAGGGGGTAACAGGAGTAGTTTCCCAATACAGATGTATTGTTTTGTCTAACCACTGGGAGGCTCTATCCCAGGTTTCTTTATTAAAGGGTAGATAGCCCAAAAACTTTACCATTTGGTCGGTATTCCAATTGGCTCTGTCCAGTGAATCAACCCACTTCCAACCCTCCATATAGCGACGTTTCCATACATAGCCCCTAATGAAGTAAATAAGGTTTGATTCTTTTGGTGTTAATAACCCAGGAAGTAAGGCAGCATCGACTTCCGGTGTGGCAGTTTCTGCGAGTGCCAAACCTACTTCTTGTGGCGATTTGACAAGGTTAGCAAATTGAATGATTTGTTCTAAACCAGAAGAAATCAGTATGTCCTGAATAGCATTTTTCCTACGCTCATTTAGTAATTTATGCTGGGCATCCCAGTCATCACCTTCTTCGTAAAGGTCAAAGTTATCATCTGTAAACAGGTATTGATGCAAATTGAACGGATTTTTCGGGGCTAACAAGGTTACCGCATTTTCGATTGATGTTAAGAGTTCATCATTTAATGCCCAATCAGCATCTGCATATCGACGATGCTGATGTGTCAGTTTGGTGGCTTCTTGCCACAATTCCAGGCGTTTTTCTTCCGGTAATTGCTGTATTTCAGCAGAGCTTAATATCTCGAGTAATTGATCAAATGCTGGTTTGGGTAAATGGTCAAAGCGATCAATTAATTCTCTTATTTTAGAGACATCATGCCTGGACATTGATACTGCTAATTCAGCACTAAATGACGTTACCTCCCAATAGTCTTTTCGGGTAACACCTTTCTCCCAGTTGTCAGGTATGCTTCTTCGCCAAGTAGGTTTATATGAACCCGAAGAGGATTGCAATGAATCTGGTAAAAGCGACAATAATAAGCTCCAACCGACAACAGGTTGTTCCCGAACCACTATTTGAATTGCCGCTTTGCGTTTTTCAATTTTTGCTATGGTTTGTGGAAGCCAGGGCAAAAGAATAGTAGTCAAGGAATTTGCAGGGCGATTTGCCCAATTTCCACCAGGGTCGCATGCAGCTAAGTCACCCAACACGACACATACGCGCACCAAGTAGTTTTCATCCCATGCCAGCCCTTCCAATGCCCATAACAATCCGGTGAGATAATTTCTGCCAAAAGTACCGCTTCCTTCCTGTTGGAAGAGTGTATCGAATGGGCAAGGATCGGCTGATAGTGATTTTTCAATGGCGTTTAGAAAAGTGTCTGGCGCTCCTTCTGCTAATACAGGTAACATGTCATTTAAGCTGCCCCAGCGTATCCAGTCTGCTTCATCCAGCAAGTCTTGAATAACCTCGTCACATATCGAATCTACCTTATCTAACGAACAGTTTGACAACTGTTCTTTGTTATACCTCAGAACAGCCAGCCCTTCAGCAATCCCTTTTCTAAGCAACCCTGAATGGGTTAATGTTTTTCCGTAAATGCTGGCAGCATACCGTTCATCGGGGGGCAGGTCGAATGAAGGATCAGATTCACTTAAAACGCTTATAGCAGCAGTCTTGAATTTATCCAGATGGTCATCAAATAGGCGTGAGCCTAATTTATTCCATGTGTTTTTACGATCCGGCATTTTCCATATGCCGTTTTTATGTGCGAAAGGTTTATCGGCTAGCACCAAGGCTTCTCTGATTTTAGGCGCAAAGTCCTCATATTGTTGGCCTGTAATATGGCTGAGGACTGCTAAATCTTGAACGTTATTCTCGCTCCATGAGCCAATAAGGCTGGTAATGGCAAAATCTGTTGCATGTGGATGTTGCTTCCAATCGGTTTCTTTGGGTTCAGATTTGATAGCCACCAGTGATTTTGGAATTTCAACTTTTTTGGGTTTACTGAATGCATCGACCAAGTCTTCTGGTAGGTTGTCGATAGTAATCGTGCCAGCATTCTGATTCCATGTTTGCACTACATCCACGATGCGTGACCAGAGCCAGTGAGGATATGGGTGGTATTGTGATATATGTGAATGAAGTAGTGATAGCAAAACGCCGGATTCACCGCCTAAATCATACCCCAGAATATAAAAATGATTGAGAAATGCATATAGCTCCTCCTCGGGAACCTCAATATTGCCGTTTGCCAATTTCAAATGGTGTTTAATCGCTTTCAGCTTTTCCTGACACTTAGACGGGCTGAAATTAGCTTGATTGACATGGAGGTTAAATTCATCAACATTTTTAGTCGTTTTTGCGTGTTCCAGTAGCCATAACACATTAGTTGCATCGGTGGCTGTAAGATGGCTTGTTATCAGGGCAATGACATCCTGATCTTTGGTAAAGATACGTTGATTGTTGAAGTCGTTCCAGGCGGCTTGCATCACTTCCTTGAAGGTTTGATCTTTTGGAGTAATTTTTACCGCGTGTTTTATTTGCCCCAGTAAGCGCCTCGTTTCTTGGTTTTCTTTTTGGCTGACAAATACAATCAAATCATCGGTGTCGTATCCGTCTATTTTGCCTTGAAGTTTAATCTCGGTAATCGGCCAACAAGGCAAAGCTGGCGCGTAACCACCAGAGAGCATCAGCGCTACGAAAGATGCCTGGACATGCGCTTCAAAGTGACTCCCTCCGCCGCCAGTGGAGAAGGCATTGCTTTGTTTCTTGCTAAGTTGCGCCATAAACAATTTGACTAGAAAGGTTATCAGTCTTTAGTCGGCCTTGGTTTCAGCACCGACTTTTAACGACATTATCCCACTGGTAGATAATGTTTCCTAATTACCACTCATGCTAAGCCATACTTCAAACACGTCCTTATAATATCAGGGAAAATTCACTTGAGCAGCTAAGTATACATCGGCTGTATGATAGTTGAACTACAAGGTTAATCAATGGCTTAGCTTTGCATGACGTAACTATGGCTTAAGAAGAGTGGTAATTAGGAATACTTTTTATGTCAGTCAACTACAGGATATGCCACTCGTCATAAGTCATGCCTCAATACAGCAATGGTTTGATCAGGATTGGTCGTAACTTGCCGCAAAATAACCTTGTAACGATCCATTAACGTTTGAATAGTCGATTGCCTGTACAAATCGGTTTCGTAATTGATGTGGCCGATAAGCTTCTCGCCCTTTTGCAGAAATTGCGTATTGATTTCATGGAAGGTACCGGCGGAACCCGCTGGTATGATGTCCGTGGATTGCAGGGCAAGGCCATACTGTCTCAGTTGGCCGAGAAAAAGCTGGGAGTTCTCCGCAACCAGATTAAACAGAACCTGACCTGGGCGGTTATGCACGAAACCTTGCGGTAATTGCAAAGATTCTGTCAGTAACCGGGAAGGATAGCCCTGGTGTTTCAGCGCGTCCCAAAGCGTTTTCTGCACCTGCTTGAGTAATTTCGAAAAGGTTGCCTCCGCGAAGATACGGGTGCGAATGGTATGCATAATCGAAAGCTGACCAATGGTTTTCTCAAAACGTTCCTGCGTACGGTTGATCATACTGGTATCCACCAGTATGTCCCGCTGCCCGGTTAGCACATGCAACAAAACCTGATAAGCAGCCATCATCACGGTATACAGGGTAACGTTTTCATGCTGCGCCAGTTGTTGCAGCGAGGCGGTTAATCCCGCGTCAATTTCGACCCTGTATGCAGCACCGTAATGCCGGTTTCTGGGGTATTGCCGCGGGAAGTCAGTCGGCAGTTTTAACGGTTCCGGTTCACCGCTCAGTTGCTGCCGCCAATAGGCTTGCATCTGTTCGCCTTCAGCACTATTTAACAAGCCGTTGTGCCATTCGAGGAATTCAAAATAAGCAGGCACCGTAACCGAAGGTACAGGTGAGTCGCTTTGTATGGCCTGATACAGCATGAGCCATTCATCAATCGTCAGAGCTGCCGTGGTACGATCACTGATAATATGATGATGCACAATCAACAACATATGATCATCATCCGCCCGGCTGAACAGATAAACGCGCAGCATAGCGTCCGCGTGCAAATCAAAGGGTTCGCGGCTTGCCTGACGTATTTTATCCTTCGCCTCATCCCAGTGGGTGCAACTGATCTGCTTCGCCACAAAAAAGGCCTCCTGTTCCCTCAGAGCCTTTTGCATCGGGATGCCATGCTGGCGGTCATAAACCAAACGCAAATCCGGATGGCGATCCAGCAACATTTGTAAAGCAGCTTGCAGGTTTTTCTTATTGATGACGGAGCGAACACGCACAATAAAGTTCATGTTCATAAAAGATTTGTTCACTGCCGCTGTATGCCAATCGTAATACAGTTGCTGGATAGGCGATTGGGGAAACCAGTCGTATATATCCCAGGTAACGTAACTGCTTTCAGTTATGACGGATTGGCAGTTGCTGTCGTACAGTTGCGTTACATGCTGCGTCAATTTATTAACGGTTGCGTATTCCATCGCCAAGGTGGCAGGCAGCTGGATACCCAGACTCATGGATAACCGATTGGCCAGTTGAATCGACATCAATGAATCCATACCAGCGTCGAAAAGACTTTGTCGATCATCCGGATCGTGCCCGATAATCCGGCGAATTTCGGTTTTAACCTGTTGCTTCAATAAAGCTGCCCGTTCCTCAGGGTTTGTCTGCATCAATTGTTGGCGTAATCCCGATTGGGCTTCGGAAGCTGCGCTGTCTTCCGACATAAACCGTTCGCGCAATACCCGCTTTAATACCTTGCCCGTCCGGCTTCTGGGTAACGAATCTACGAACTCGACAGAACCAGGCAGCTTGAAATGCGCCAATTGCTGGCGACAAAAATTGATCACCTCTTCCTGCGTCGCGCTCTGACCCTTTTTAAGCACGATACTCGCTTTGACCTCTTCGCCCATCATGGCATGGGGTACGCCATAAATGGCCGCCTCCGCAACGGCTGAATGGCGGTACAGTACTTGCTCCACTTCGTTGGGGTATACCTTTTCGCCACCGACATTCACCATATCTTTACGCCGGTCAACCACGTACAGATAGCCGTCTTCATCAAAGCAACCCATATCGCCGGTATGAAACCAGCCATCCTGAGTGGCTTCCTGTAGCTGGTTCCAATAGCCCAACATGATATTCGGGCCACGCGCAACAATTTCGCCCAACTCACCGTGTGGGCATGGCTGGCTCGCCTCGTCCAGCACCCTGATTTCAAAGCCCGGCAGGGGCAGACCGACTGAACCGGGTTTTGCAAGTGGCTCCGGGTTCAGGCTGACGTATGAACCTTCTGTAAAACCCAGTCCATTCTGAATCGGTACATCAAACTTAGCTTGCCATTGGCGGGCGGTTTCCAGCGGCAGACTGGTACCGGCTGACAGATATTGCCGGATGGATTGCAGTTGCTCCGGCTGTGCCTGTTCCTGCAACAAGGTGTAGATCGTTGGCACAGCAAAAAAAGTAGTGACCTGATGTTGCCTGACCGTTTGCAATAATTGATTGGCCTCGAATTCAGGCAGGATGACGATACCTGCCCCACTATGCAGGGCCGGGCCAAGTATGGTGGCCAGGGCATAACTGTGAAACAGGGGTAAAAAGATTAATACCCGATCATCCGCATCCAGCGCCAGAGCCTGCGCCACGCTGCGGGCCGTCGCCTGCAAATTGCCGTGCGAAAGCACTGCGCCTTTCGGTTTACCGGTGGTGCCCGAGCTGTACAACAATACCGCCGGGTCGTCCGCAGATAATGGTGTGGCCCGGAATGGCTCTGTTGGTAGCTCATTCAGGTGCGATACCAGACTGTCCGGTTGGTTGTCTGCGCCATCCACCAACAAAGTTTGTTTTAATTCGGGGTGTTTCGCTGTATTGATCTGCTGTTGTAATTTTGTGCTGGTGATCACCCATGCCGCCTGACTGTCGGTCAGGATATGATCAATTTCCGTTTCGGTCAGTGCGGTATTGACAGTGATCACGACCCCGCCAGCCAGATGAATGCCCAGATAACTGGTGACAAATTCAATACAGTTTGGCAGATAAAGGGCAACCCGATCGCCGACTACAAGTCCGAGATGCCGCAATATTCGGGCTATCTGTTCACTTTGATCATACAGTTCCGCATAGGTCAGTGAAACGTCAGCAAAGATTAAACTGGTTTTATCCGGCGACTCAATACCCTGTCGTTGCACTTGTTGTGCAAGCGTGGTGACGGCCAGATCGGTGGATTGCCGGAATCTCTGAAAATGTTCATGGTCATCGACATGCGGAAATACTGCATGCCCCGGACAGGGGGCCTGCAAAAAATCGCATAGCGGCTGCCAGCTATCCGCCACATCAAAAATCAACAGTTGATCGGCGGGAACCGATTTTTTTACCGATTCCAGGTGTTTTTCATACACGCGGATGACAAAATCCTTATCCTCAAATCTTTGCTCGAAATAATCGTCCCACAACATTCTGCCGATGAATCCGCCCAGCAAAACCTTATTTTTGCGTAGCGGCGACAGAGGATAATGCAACCACCACCAATGTTTTTCAACTTCGCTCAGGGTGCGGGTCTGATAAAGATTTCGCTTCAGGCTTTCGTACCAGTGTGACGGATCGCAGGTTGTCAGAATCACTTTGGCCGTCGGATAGGCCTGCATTAACGCCTGGTAATAACGTTGTCCGGGAATATCCACGATCGCCTGGTAACCATCAAATAACTGATCCCAATCAACCTTTTCACCCCGGCTGATACGCAGCCAGCTATCCACCTGAGACGGGTTCTGCATCAGATCAACCAGGTGATAGCACCGGTTATAACCCAGTTTTTCCAGAGCTGCCTTCAGACTCATTGTGCCGGTGCACGGCATCCCGGCACCGATGATTTTAATGTTGTTAAATTGGTTTGGCATTTTGTCTATTATTCAGGGAGTATTCACGAATTAACGTCTGCCCTGGAATCTGCAAGCCATCTGACAGCTTGCGAATCATAGGCAAACTCAAAGGGCGTTTAAGATTCATTACCTCGCTTACCTTGCTGCGAGCACCGATGTAAGGCTTCAGATCGGCATCATTTAACTCTAGTTGCTCCATACGAAACTTAATAGCATCAATAGGATGTGGGGCCGGTATCGGATAATGTATTTCCTCATAGGCGGCGATCAGTGTTGCCAGCACATCCAACTCTTCGCCCTCGGGAGTTTCAGGCTCCGCATCCCAAAGTATCTCTATGCGCTGTAAAGCCTCTTTGTGGTCAGTTTTGGTTTTAATTGGCTTAATGTTCATAGCTATATACTCTCAGCGTCAATCCTTTCGTACTGCTTATGGGTACCGACAAAACGGATATACCCCACTCCAAATTGGTATTTGAAGGCAACAATCAAGCGATATTTGTTACCGTGGATATTAAAAACAACCCTGTTATTGGCGAGGAAGCTGGCATTCCGGTACTGCTTTTTAATGTCAGCAGGTTTTCTCCAACTAGCCTGTTTTGCTTCATCGAACCACGACCTTAGCGGCTGTTCAGAGTCTTTGTATTCCTGCTTTTCCCAGAAAGCTTTTAGTGTCGATCTGGCGATTATTCTCATATGGCATCTATTTTTCCCATTATGGGAAAATTATCAATTATTGTCAAGCTATATTTCCCAGCAATAGTTTAGAGCGGGGATTGCTGTTGTTTTACGGAAGATGAATGACCATCAAAGTTACAAATTCAGTATAAATCCATCTATTGCGCCTTCTATCTCAACAAGCAAATCTGATCGGCATATATCGACATGCATAAAAAATATTTTAGATTCGCTTATTCCCCAGTCTTCGATCATAGTTTTTTTTATTTTATCTTTTTCAGACAAATTACGAAAATATACCTTAAAATGACTAAAATCATTTAAATGATATTTAACAGGTTTAATTTTGTTATACAAAAAATTTTCTTCGGATATTAAATATGTAATATTTTCAATTGTTGTATTAACTTGCTTTAGTATATCTCCAGGATAAAGAGTTTTATGATTTCGAATGCTGGCTGTCCCGGAAAGTAAAAAGGTTGTTAACTTGTTTCCGGCATGGTCTTTTTTCTCAGAATGATATGAGAATATTGTTCCTCTGGCGAAACTGGGAGATCTTGGCCCATATTGTTTCGGGTATTTATATGCCGGCATCTGCAATGAATTTTCCATGTTGATGCATTTATCAGATTTTGATGCCCAGATGTAACCGTATATATTATTTGCATGTGAGCCAACACCTGTAGCTGCCGGAAACTGTATAGCGTCAATACCTGACTTCTCAAATGCTTTTGATCGACCTTTACAGAAAACACGATAATTTTCCATCGCACCTGAACCAGATGAATTTATATCAGGTATAAAATTCCATGAACGCACCATATAGTTAAATTTATTGCCCAATAAAAACTCAAATATTCTGGAGAGTTTGTCAAATACCGATTTTTCAATATTGTCAGTTAATCCAAATTCACCAAATACAATAACAGCATCCTCTATTTCCAGCGCATATACATTTGTATATATACTTTTAATCGAAACTGTTGATGCTTCTTTGCAGGTATATGCATACCAACCTTCACAGAAATTAACAGGATGATGCTCAGAGCTCATATTAATACTCAGCACCGGAATACTGCATTCTTTTTTTATATAATCTTCATCTGAATAATGAACTTTAAATATCAAACTCGGTTCAGATAAACTCCCAACTACGGGATCACCTACAAAATATTTTATATCTTCCATACTTTATTACTGCTCACTGTGAATGGTGGGTAATGGGTATTCAGTCACTCCGATGCGCTCCAGCACATCGACATAACTTAAACCATGCAACATATCGCGCATCAGCACTTCTAATCGGGCGAAGAGCAAATCGGCATGATCGGGTGATTTGCGCCCATTGACCCGGGTGGCTGCCACATTTAGCCGTACACCGGGTTGGTGAATACCGACCAGATCCAGTTCAACACTTTCGATGCCCGCACCGGCGAGTAAAAAATCGGCCAGTTGGCAGCTATCCCGGATACCGGCCTTGTGCAAATAGCTGGCATGGACGCCCAGGCAATGAAAGGGCGTGTAAACCGGATCGCCATACGAGAATAAAATCTCGTCTCCCAGTTTCTGGTTGATTTGCTGAATGCGCTGTTTTATGTTTTGCTGTATCCGCTGCAACGTTTTTCGATTGTTCTCAAGGTAAGCTTCAGAAATGTTGCTGAGGCCTGCACAGATCAGATGGGTTGATTCGCGTTGAAAGGTGATCGCAGTCACCAGATCCAATGTCTTGCGCCGCCATTGCGGGTTGCCGCATACGCCAGCACCCAGTTTCCACGGGCCAGCGGCGGCGAACCCTTTTGAGTTACCGGTAATGGCGAAGGTACGCCCATACAGAGGTTGGCCCCGGGCATCTGGTACGCGAATATTCGGCAGCGGTGGATAGGCGTCTTGTGGCAACAGCTTGTCAAAGGCCATGTCAATCAGCACATCCAGGTTGTATTGGACAATGATTTTACCGATGGCCTCCAGTTGCTCCACTGAATGACAGCCGATCAATGGATTGCCCGGCATGGTCAACCACAGCAGGGCTGTTTCCTGATGATGCCGGGCCAGATAGTTATCCAACCGCTCCGGAATCATGACACCATCCCGATGCAGATTGACCGGAAAGGTTCTGATGCTCAGGCCTGCTGCTACTGCCAGTTTGGCCGAGCCTTTGTAAAAACCCTCGGGACAGAGTACCTGATGCAAATGTTGTCTGGGTCTGGATTGTAATGCTGCGATCAGCAGCTGGGTGCTGCTGTAGGGCACAACGATAGCGTCTTCGGTGCTCAGCGGGATGCCTTGTAATCCGTCCACACCAGGCGATGCTAAACGCTTAAACAAAAACTCTATAGTCAGCCTTTGCAACGCCTCGGGTTGCTTTTTATTGTGTTGAATAAAGTGCGTTTGCTCTTCCGATACAATATGTCGCCATGCTGTGTTCAATGTCTGGTCGGAGGCAGGGTCTACGCCAAAATGGGTTTCTCCGTGAAAGGCGTCAATCAAATCACTGCTTTTTCGCACACCGTCGGCAAAAAGATAATTTGCCTCGGTCAACCGGTCTTTTATTTTTATTTTACGTTGGCTGATAGCGTTGGCTAAAGCAAGGTAATCCATGGAACGCTCTACAAAATCCTGTTGATAAATTTATTTTGCAGATAATGCTCCAGCGTGCTTATCCAACCTGCCATTCTGCGTTGTACGGACTCTTGAGTATACCAACCCCGGCTTTGTGTCAGAATCAGATTGGGAGCAGCCAGATATTGATCATATTCGGTAATCACATCCAGTGCCGCACCTGCAATCTGATGGTTTTGCAAGGCTGTAACCAGATGATCAATCTGAATCAATTCATCCGCGCCGATATTGACCAGAAAAGCCGATTTGCGCATCAGGTTTAATTCGCGCTGGCTAATCAAATGAAATGAATCTTCATTCAGGGGCACGGTCATGACAACGATGTCGGAAGCTGTCAACAGATCGTCCAGGCCAACCTGCCTGGCTTTTGCGAAAGCCTTTCTGCTCCGGTTGTAATACACGACCTCCATGCCGAAACAGGTGGCGTAATGCGCCACCCGACCACCGATCTCACCCAACCCGATAATGCCGAGGCGTTTATCAGCCAGTTCCATGGCATGCGGTAACTTGCCGTCCGCACGGTTGCGCAAACTGGCGTCCGCATGGCGTAGCTGTTTGGTACAGGCCATGATCAGGGCAAAGGCATGTTCCGCCACGGATGATCCGGTATAGCGCGGCGTATTGAATACCTTGATGTTGTTTCCCCGGCAATAGCGCAGATCAATATAATCCGTCGCTGTGCTGGTCGCAATGATGGCTTCCAATCCGGGTAGGCGTTGTAAAGAATCGTGCCCGATTCTGACCAGTGAAGTGACCAGAATATCGGGTGCGGGATGTGTGGCGAGCAGATGGTTCAGCGTGACCGTATCCAGTGCTGGCACATGCCGCCAGGCAATATCGATCTTGTCTTGTAACGCAATCGTGGCTTGTTCGTCTTCCGGGTCAAACTGGCTGGGGTTATTTAAAATCAGTACCTGTTTTTTCATGACGGCTCACCAGCCTCGGCAAAGATACAACAGAAGCCGCCCGCCTGAATGCCTTGTTCCCTGCCCGTCCGGGGCCTGGGCGTGGCTAACAGAATATTGAGATGGTTGGGGGTGTGGGTCATATCAAAGGCAGCCAGCGTTCCCAATATTGTGCCGTTGTATTCAAACCGCATACCTTTGGCAAGTACGCAACCGCTGGAAAATTCAATAAAGCCCAGGTACCAGGCGTCGTTTAAATCGACCAGACCGGATTCATCCTGGTGCATACAAATCAGTTCGTGCACCTCGCCCCGTTGTACGCAGCGGGTATGAAACTCGCTCGCAACCATGCCGCGATCAGCCTGTGCCGTGTGCATAACCGCAACAAACCGGCTTTCTATCCGGGGGAATGCCATATCACGGACATATTGTGGTGCCTCCAACCGGATCGGCTGGCTGCGCTTACCGGATTTATTGATCATATTCTGGGGTAGCATTTTTTCAGGTCCAGTGTACTAAGCGATAAACCAATGAATAATTTACGCTTGGATAAATGTAACTTGAGCACGCGAATTCACGCTCTGGCATAATGGCACCTCTGAAAACTGCTGGAGGTTCGGAGTACCAGCCCACATCAGTTTCAATCGCAACCTACCGCCTTACGTCTGTTGCATAAATTCCGCAAACCGCGTAATGTCCCGCACCCGGAGTCAGCCAGACGATCGCTGTTGCTACACCATAGCAGTGGAGGAAAGTCCGGGCTTCACAGGGCAGGGAGCCAGGTAACACCTGGGCGGCGCGAGCCGACGGCCAGTGCCACAGAAAACAAACCGCCATTGTGTGGATGCAGCCGTCTTGCAGAAGACTGTGTGTCCGACAAGGGTAAGGGTGAAAAGGTGTGGTAAGAGCACACCGCGCTGCTGGTAACAGCAGCGGCAGGGTAAACCCCTCCCGAAGCAAGACCAAATAGGGAAGCGCGCCTGAGTGCAGTCTGTTGCCCGCAGATGCTTCCGGGTAGGTTGCATGAGGTATACGGCGACGTATATCCCAGATGAATGATCGTCCCCGACAGAACCCGGCTTACCGGCTGGCTCCACCATCATATTCACCTGAACAGCCATAGTGTCAGCAGAGCTGCAGTGATTGCAACAACGTCGGCAAAGCTGGTTCCCCGGGGACTCACCCTGGTGGAACTGCTGATCACACTGGCCTTGTCGCTGATGCTGCTCAGCGGGCTGATACCGCTATTTCTGGCCAGCAAGACCACCCACCAACAACATCAGGCACTCGCACAGCTTCAGGAAACAGCCCGGTATGCCGCCAGTATCCTGAGCCGGGATATCCGCATGGCCGGCTTCCGGGGATGTGCCAGCCGTCACATCACCTATCGCAACTACCTGACAAATCCACCGGCTGCGTTCACTCCGGCACGGGGCATCGCAGGCTGGGAAGCGGCTGATACTGCAACCGGCCACGATACCCTGATCACCCACCAACCCGTGACAGATGCGAGCCTGGCCGACTGGACTACCAGCCCGACCGACACACCTGTGCTGGATGCGGGCACCTTTGCGGTCGCGCAATCGGACATTCTGCGTATCTGGCAGGTGCATGGGGACAGTGTGCCCGGCACACTGCAGGGCACCCGACTGCAGACCAACCGGACACCACCCTATGCCGCACGTGATGTGATCCTTTTCAGCGATTGCCGGACTGCAGCACTGATCTTCGCCTGTGGTATATCCGGCAGAACGACCGAACTGGCCTGTCCTGAAAATGCGAGCATACCTGCTGCCAGTCCGGACGGGTGGCAGGTCTGGCAGGTAGCAGGCTGGCTGTATTATGTCGGCAAACGTAACCAGCAGGCAACTCATCCACCAACCCTGTATCGTCGCATGATCAGCAGAAACGCGGCAGCAGAGACTGCGCAAGAGCTGGTCGAAGGGGTGGAAGGCATGCAGATCGCGTACGGCGCGGACACAGATGACGATCATAGGGTTGATCAGATGCTCACCGCAGATCAGGTCTCAGACTGGCAGGACATCATCAGCGTACAGATTGACCTGCTGGTGCGCAGCCTCAGCCCGGTACTTGCCGCAGATGAGTCGCAGGATATCACCTTCAACGGTACCCGTTTCACGACACAGGACGGCTATCTGCGTTATCCGTTCAGCATCACCATTGCTTTACGCAACCGTATCTCCTGAACCGGGCGCGACTCAGTCGGTACGCCCCAGCTATAGTCCGCGACATGGAAGACACCAATAGAGCAACATTCAGATTTATAGATCTATTTGCTGGAATCGGTGGCATACGCCTTGGATTTGAAAAAGCAGGTGGTAAGTGTGTTTTTACCAGTGAATGGAACAAGTTTTCCCGGAAAACATACATAGGAAATTTCCCCGAAACAGAGGGACATGTTTTCGTTGGTGATATTACCCAGGCAGATGAAAAAGATGTTCCGGACCATGATGTGTTACTCGCTGGATTTCCCTGTCAACCATTCAGTATAGCCGGAGTATCAAAAAAAAATGCTTTAGGTCGTCCACATGGCTTTGAATGTACTATACAGGGAACCCTGTTTTTTGATGTTGCAAGAATAATCTCAGAAAAAAAGCCAAAGGCTTTCTTACTTGAAAATGTAAAAAATCTTGTATCCCACGATGGCGGCAATACCTTACGAGTCATTTTACAAATCCTTCGCGAAGAGCTGGGGTATCAGGTACATTACAGAGTCATTGACGGCCAGCATTTTGTGCCTCAACACAGAGAGCGTATTCTTATCATCGGCTTCAGAGAAACTGCACCATTTTCTTTCGATAATTTTATCCTGCCAGAAAAAGGACGTGTGACGCTTTCATCTGTTTTACACCCTCAGAACGGCATGGAAGATCCGGAAGAGCCTTATACAACCGGAACTCTTGCCAGAATCAACAGTAAATACACACTGACCCCGGGATTATGGCAATATCTGAAGGACTACGCGGAGAAACACAGAAAAGCAGGAAACGGATTTGGATTCGGACTTGTTGATAAAGACAGCATAAGCAGAACACTCTCAGCCCGTTATTATAAGGATGGTTCGGAAATTCTTGTTTCTCAGGGAGAACGTAAAAGACCTCGCAGACTGACACCAAGAGAATGTGCAAGGTTAATGGGCTTTCCTGATACCTTCTTAATCCCTGTTAGCGATACACAGGCTTACAGGCAATTCGGGAATAGTGTTATTGTTCCACTTATGGCAGAAGCAGCCCGTGTTATGGCTCCTTTTGTTGCTGAAAATCCATATCGATATCAAAAACCCTCTTCATAGTAATAACAGTATGAACAGTGGCTATCTTTCTCAATACTTTGATGGCGTAGCAGTTAAACAGCTAAGCTCTGTAGAGATTGATGTTCTTACTTCCAATCAACACGAATTTAACGGGGTAGAGGGCCTGCGAAACATTCTCGGAGAGCCTGATGAAAAAGTCAGATATACAGCAAAATTCCTGTATCTGACTGATTACGATGATGAACCCGTAACCGAAGTCGGCTTTCTCACATGGTATGACGCGAGACAAAAAGCAAGAACAGAGCGAGAAGTCATGCGTCGGGAGTACAGGCTGTATTTTCCTGCAAATATAGTTTCTCAATGTGCGAATGCAGGCGATGTTCTGGTTATTGCGAAACAGAAAGACAATACCCTTCTGGCCATAGTGGCTGAAAAGAATACGACAATTGCCCGGCAGGTACTGTGGCTGTTTGGATTTTCTGAATTGAAACATCCGGGGTTTTCTATTCGTGAAGAACTCGAAACTGAACAGGATAGAATTGAATTTTCTTCAGGATGCATCCTTGAAAGCATAGGTATTCAGGTAGAGGCATCCGGGCAATCTTTTCTCGATGACATGTTATCCCGATTTCAGGGAAAATTTCCATCAACAAAAGAATTTTCCAGTTATGCTCGCTCAACCCTGCCTGATATATCTCCACAGGATAGCCACGATTCAGTGCTTATGGCATGGATTACACGAGAAGAAATATTGTTCAGAACCCTTGAAAAATATTTCATTTCCGAAAAACTGCAAAAAGGATTCGGTGATAATACTGAAGGTGCTGTATCGTACTTTAAATCTGTTATAAACAGGAGAAAGAGCCGGTCTGGTCTCGCACTGGAAAATCACCTCCAACACCTTTTCCGGGAATGCAATATAAAATATTCCCGCACACCTGTTACAGAAAACAGATCAAAGCCAGACTTTATTTTTCCGGGGCAGGATAAATATCACGATAGTAATTTTAATCCTCTTAATTTAACAATGCTTGGTGTCAAATCATCCTGTAAAGATAGATGGAGGCAGGTTCTTTCAGAGGCAGAGAGAATAAAAAGAAAGCACCTGCTTACTCTGGAAGCAGCAATAAGCTCACATCAGATATCTGAAATGCAGGCTAAAAATCTGCAACTCGTTTTACCAGAAGAACTGCATAGATCATACTCAATTAATCAGCAAAAATGGCTTATGAGCGTTGAGAACTTCATACATCTTGTTACAGAAAGACAACAACTTTTTATGGTGAAATAAAGCTATCTGTTCATCCATCTGTCTGATACCAGCCCTGAATCTGTGGCTTCCTGATATAACTATCTGACATATAACTATTCAGCGATTCCGGACAGGAACGCTTCAGACCACTACCATATGACTTTTTACTGGCACGATTACGAAACCTGGGGTGCCAACCCGGCAGTGGACCGGGCAGCACAGTTTGCCGGCATCCGCACCGATGCTGAACTGAACCCGATCGGCGAACCACTGGTATTGTATGCGCAGCCGGCACAGGATGTATTGCCGCAGCCACAGGCCTGCCTGACCACCGGCATCACGCCACAACAGGCACTGGCGGAAGGCCTGCCAGAAGCGGATTTTTTTGCGGCCATCCATGCTGAGCTGAGCCAGCCTGGTACCTGCGCACTAGGCTATAACAGCCTGCGTTTTGACGATGAGGTCACCCGCTACGGCCTGTACCGGAACTTTTTTGATCCGTGCGAACGTGAATGGAAACGCGGTAATTCACGCTGGGATCTGATTGATGTGGTGCGCCTGACCCGGGCACTGCGCCCGGACGGACTGGCCTGGCCGACTCATGCAGAAGATGGAACGACCAGCTTCCGGCTCACTGACCTGACCGCAGCCAACGATATCGGTCATGCAGATGCGCATGATGCGCTGGCAGATGTACAGGCGACGATTGCCCTGGCCCGCCTGTTGCGTCAGAAACAACCGCGCCTGTTTGAATATTGCCGGACCCATCGGGATAAAAAAACACTCAGCACCATATTGGATCCGCAGGCCGCAACGCCGGTATTACATGTGTCCGCCCGTTATCCGGCAGCAACCGGCTGTATTGCACTGGTGCTGCCGCTGGCCTGGCATCCGATACAGAAAAATGGCGTGATTGTGTACGACCTGCGCCAGGATCCAGGCGATGTATTACAGCTGAGTGCGGCAGAGATACATACCCGGCTGTACACAGCGACAGACGATCTGCCCGCAGGGCAGAACCGCCCGGCCCTGAAGGTGGTACACCTGAATCGCGCCCCGGTGGTGGTTCCGGCGAACACCCTGACAGATGCCGCACGTGCTGACTGGCAGATGCCAGCTGCACCAGCCGCAGAACATACGGCTGCATTGCAGGCGGCACAACCCGCACTGGCAGCAAAGCTGACTGAGGTATTCAGCATCCCTTACCCAGCCCGTGACACTGACCCGGACTTTGATCTGTACGGTGGCTTTTTCACTCCGACTGACCGGACCTTATGTCAGGAGATCCGGCAGGCCACACCCGTCCAGCTGGCCGATATGCAGCCGGATTTTAATGATCCACGCCTGGCACCCCTGTTATTTCGCTATCGCGCACGCAACTGGCCGGAAACACTGAATGCACAGGAAAGCACCGACTGGGACACCTTCCGGCACCGTCGTCTGACCGACCCGGCTGCGGGTGCCGGCATCACGCTGACAGATTATCAGACCGAACTGTCACAACTGATCGTGGATAACACACTGCACCAGAAAGACCTGCTGGAGGCCTTACTGGCCTGGCCAGCACAACTGGGATTAACCAACCCCTGACCAACACATTATTATGCGCATCTTATTCAGGATTCTGTTCAGCCTGATCGCCGCCCTGATAACCCTCATCCTGCTGGTTGGACTGACCGTCAGCTGGTGGTTTGATCCGAATGATTACAAACAGGACCTCATCAGTCAGGTAAAACAACATACCGGGCGGGATCTGGTGATTGCAGAGCCGATTAAGATAACCTTCTATCCCTGGCTCGGTGCACAGGTCGGTGGTGTCAGACTCAGCAATGCAGAAGGCTTTATACAGGCATCATTTGCGCAGATCCGGCAACTGAGTATCCGGCTGAAACTGTTATCGTTACTCAGTGGCCGGATCGAAATTGATACCCTGCTGCTGCATGGTATGCAGTTGCACCTGACCCGCAACGCACAAGGGAATACCAATTGGGAAGACCTGACACAGAACAACACAACCAGAACAGAAACCATATCGCCTGCTACCACCCGGACCAACTCGCCGCTGAACCTGAGCGTACAGCGAATTGACATCCGCGATGCCAGCATCCGCTGGGAAGATCAGGTGCTGGGTCAGACCCTCCAGCTGAACCCGTTTAACCTGAACCTTGAGGGATTCAGCCCGGGAACACCGGCACCCCTGCAGATGAGCCTGCAATTACACAGTACGCAGCCTGAGATCAACCTGCAACTGCAGCTCAGCACCCAACTCACGCTCAGTGACACACTGCAGCAAGCCACACTCAGCGACCTGATGGCAAACCTGACTGCACAGGGTGCGGCGTTACCAGTGGATGACTTCTCTCTGGCACTGCACACTGATCTGGCACTGGATCTGCCACAACAACACCTGCGCCTGACTGAACTGACATTAAGCGGCCCGCAGCTGGACGGACGTGGTGAGCTGACCCTGCAGAACTGGGGCCTGCACCCGCAATTACAGGCCCGGCTCAAGCTGGATCAACTCAATCTGGACGATTACCTGCCGCCTGCAACTACCACCACAGCAGCTGAACCGCGCGTGGCAGCAACGACACCGCCGACCAATCCGCTGCAGGTACTGAATGATATTGATCTGCAGGCAGAATTACAGATCGGAACATTCCAGGCCAGTCAGATCAGACTGAATGACGTCCGGCTCACCCTGCATAACGAGCGGGGTCAGCTGAAACTGCAACCGATGCAGGCCAGGCTGTATCAGGGCAGTGTGACCGGTGCCGCACAGATTGACGCACGCCAAATCCCGGTACGCATCCAGGCACAAAAAACATTACGCGATATCCATATCGGGCCACTGTTACGTGATCTGATCGGACAGGATCGTATACTCGGGCAGGGTGATGTCGCACTGGACATCAGCTTCAGCGGCCTGACCGAAGACGCGATCCGGCGCAGCCTGAGCGGTACGGCAGATTTCCATCTGCTTGACGGTGCTTATCAGGGCGTGAATCTGACTGAAATTGTTCAGCAGGCCAGTCAGTTACTGAATCTGCGTTCAGGCGAAACCAAGCCTGCCAGCATGAAAAGAACTGATTTTGCGATGCTGAAAGGCAGTGTGACGATGCAACAGGGCCAGATCCGGAATCGCGATCTGCAGATGCAGTCGCCGCTATTGCGGATCAGCGGACGTGGGAACCTTGATCTGGTCACAGACCAGGTTGATTATGTCGTCACCACCAAACTGGTCGGCTCACTGGCCGGACAGGGCGGCAGGACAGCCGACCAGTTAAGCGGGCTGCAGATCCCGGTACACATTACCGGCCCAATGAATAATCTCAGCTACCAACCTGATTTCAGTGACATAATCAAACCGCAGATACAAAGACAGAAACAGAAAGTACTGCAACAGATTGAGGACAAGGTGCAGCAACAGGCCACCGAACTGCTGGGCAATCCGGAAGGTATCGGCGATATGCTGAAGGGGTTACTAGGCCGTTAGGCTATGTCAGCCACAGAACAACTCAGCTGGGGGAGACATACAGTCTGCGTTGTGCGCAGCGCACGCCGAAGCAGGACCATACAACTGCAGATTAAGCAGCAACAGATCGTATGTCGGGCACCGGAACATGTCACCGATGGCGAGATTCTGGAGATGCTGGCGGAAAAATCAGACTGGATTACCCGGCAGCTGCAACGACCTCCGGCAGAATCGAAACACTATGTCGATGGTGAAGTGTTCCGTTTTCTCGGGCATCCGTGTCGTCTGCGCTTAGCGTACGGTGCAGAAACTCACGTACAACGTATAGCAGATCAACTGATCGTCACCACACCGGATACTACGCCAGTCTGGATACAGGCTGCCCTGACTGAGTGGTATCAGTACCGGGCAAGGGCAGAACTTTCGGCCCGGGTAACCCATTATGCATCGCAGATGCCGGTTGCTCCGACCGATATGCTGATTAAGACCTACAAGTCGCGCTGGGGAACCTGTTATGCAGACGGTCGCATCAGTTTTGACTGGCGGATTATCATAGCACCCTCCGGAGTCGTCAATTATGTGGTAGTACACGAATTGTGCCATCTGGTCCGGATGGATCACAGTGTACAATTCTGGCAACTGGTGCAACACTACTGCCCGGACTATCAGGCAGCCCGGGACTGGTTAAGACAGCATGGTAAAACTCTGGCCGTGTAGGTTGTAGGTTTCAGACTGCTTCGGGCACTGGCTCTTCAGCCAACGGCGGCATCGTACTGAGTAGTGCCTGCGCCAACTCGTCATCACTGATTTCGTCCTGTTCCGGTTCCTGCACCAGAATATCCCTGCCCACCATGCCTGCCGCAATCTCACGTAACGCAACCACAGTCGGCTTATCCTGTGTATTCTCAATCAGCGGGTCAACTCCGTTGTTCAGTTGATGTGCCCGTCTGGCCGCTGCCAGTACCATATCAAAACGGTTGTCCATGTGGGTTAAACAATCTTCAACAGTAATACGAGCCATCGGCAGGTTTTCTCCAGAAAAATCAAATGAGGTTATCAGGGCCACCAGCTACCTGTACCGGTAGCATAACGTTGCGCAGCCTGTTCAAAGCGGTTTTTTTTATCAGCACCACCCAGTATAAAATAAAGCGGCAGAAATAAGATACCCAGTACCTGATACTGATATGTGTGTGCTGCTTCGTGCAGGCCGACATTCACCTCCGGATCACCATATGAACCCATCTTATCCGGATGAGATCCGGCCCCGTAATGAATCGTATTACCCAGCACGAAGGCCGTATTTTTCAGTGTTATCGGGTTACGCTGAAACTGAATGGCATTGTGCCCGATACTGATCACAGGCCGCGTACCCTGCAGCCATCCCAGAATATGGCCCAGTATACCGTACAGCATCCCGACCAGTGTGTTCGGCAGAGTCCAGATTTTACCGATAATATCCAGTATCGGATTCGGAACACCCGGCAGTGGTTTAGTTGCCATAATACGTCTCCGGTTGGCTCAGAACCAGGCCCGAATGCCCAGTACGAATTGCGTATCAGATACAGATTCACCCGCTGTGTGCGCATGATCAGCTGTACCACCGAATTTCTGCGTCCGGTTAATACCGATATAAGGCGCGAACGCTCGTTTGATTTCATAGCCCAGTCTGAGGCCGAAGGACATATCGGATAAGCCGGATCCGGTTTCTGCCGCTTCATCTTTCCGGCTGAAAAAGTTCATACCCAACTCAGAAATCAGCACCAGCCGCTGGGTAAACATGATTTCGTACTCCAGCGTCAGACGGACATTCACCTGTCCTGCATCGTTGAAAAACAGGGCCGCATCAGTTTCGACCCAGTAGGGTGCCAGTCCTTTAACGCCCACAGCCAGCCAGTCACGAGTCGGCCCGGGCTTGTTATTATGCCGCCAGCCGACCTGCAGATCCCAGTAAGGATCGAGCGCACGGCTGTACAACATCTGTAACTCGGATTCTTCCAGTTCTGAACCGACTTTTTCCAGATCAACCTTCAGCCACAGTTTGTGCAGATCGTAACCGAGCCAGGCGTCCGCTTTCAGCACTGTCGAATCCGCACCATCCACGATACGGGTTTCGAACTGGTCAATCAGCACCTTGCTGATCAGCGGATCATCTTCCGTCATCGCATATCCATAGGGTAAACTGCTGATCAGGCTCAGCATGAGACATGATGTTATCAGTTTCATGACTATACCGCCTCAGTTCACAACCACTTTACGGAACATACCCGGCATATGGTACAACAAATGGCAATGATAGGCCCAGCCGCCCGGCACGTCAGGTGTGACCAGGTAGCTGATTCTGGCACCTGGCTGCACAATGACCGTATGCTTGCGCGGGATATAATCCGGATCGCCGGTTTCCAGATCGCTCCACATGCCGTGTAAATGAATCGGGTGATTCATCATGGTATCGTTGAGCAGATTGATCCGCACCCGTTCGCCCTGCCGTAACAGTAAGGGTTCTGCATCTGCGAACCGGATACCGTTAATCGACCACATATAACGACTCATATTGCCGGTCAGATGCAGATTAATCTCTCGCTCCGGCTCACGTGGATCCGGCGTCTGATGCAGGTTGAACAGCTCTGCATACGTCAGGACATGACGACCATTGTTACGCAGGCCAATACCCGGGTCATCCAGACGATAACGCGCCATATCTGCCCGCATATCAACCTGCGGCCCGTATTCAGTCCCTGCATGCACAACGGCCTGCTGACTGGCAAAGCCTGCGGGGCCACTGCCCATCGGCAGACTGTGCCGGCGACCCATACCGTGCCCGGCATGACCCATACTTTTATGCTGAGCGTGCCCGGTGTGGCCCATGTGATGCCCGGCATGTCCCATCGCCGACATAGCCATACCCATATCGCCATGTCCCAGCACCGGTGCCGGATCCATCTCAGGTACAGGTGCGGTCATGTCGGGATGTGGTGTCAGGGTACCTCTGGCATAACCTGAACGATCAATGGCCTGGGCAAACAGGGTATAGGCCTGCTCGTAGCTGGGTTGCACAATCACATCATAGGTTTCTGCAGCACCAATACGGAACTCATCCACACTCACCGGTTCCACAAACTGACCGTCTGCAGCCACGACTGTCATCTTCAGGCCCGGTATGCAGACATCAAAAAAGGTCATCGCTGCCGCATTCACAAAGCGTAGTAACACCCTGTCGCCACGACTGAACAAGCCCAGCCAGCCAGCAGCAGGTGTCACACCATTCATCAGGAAGGTATAGGTGTAACCGGTCACATCCGAGATATCCCGGTCTGACATCCGCATGTCATTCCACATCCCGCGATCTGCCAGAAACGCATTCAGTCCCTGAGCCTGCCACTGTGCCAGGCTGTCGCCCACCGTACGTTCGCGGAAGTTATAGTAATGCGGCATTTTTTTGAGCCTGGTATAAATGTCTTCCGGACGTTCATCACTCCAGTCGGACAGCACCACGACATACTCACGATCAAACACATACGGATAGCCCTCCTCAGGTTCGATGATAATCGCACCATAGGCGCCGGTCTGTTCCTGAAACCCTGAGTGGCTGTGATACCAGTAGGTGCCGTTCTGGATCGCCGGAAAACGATACCGGAAGGTGGTGCCCGGCCTGATGCCGTTAAATCCGGTACTGATGCCAGGGACCCCATCCTGAGAACTGGGCAGGATCAGACCATGCCAGTGAATAGAGGTATCTTCTGCCAGATGATTCGTCACGTTTAAGGTAATATCATCGCCTTCCTGAAAACGCAAAACCGGCGCCGGCACAGAGCCATTGATGGCCGTGGCAAGGCGTTCCTGCCCGGTAAAATTCACCTTAACGGACGAATAAGTTAAATCAAACCGGTTACCACTGAGTGTTTCCGGTCCGGTTCGGAGGACAGGCGTCGTCGTCGCAGCTGTCTGTCCGATTCCTGAACCAAGCGTCAGACAGGCACCACCAGCGGCTAAACCTTTGACAAAACGGCGACGCGATAAACAAACTTCCCGCTGGGGCATCATAATATTGTGCATGGTTCAATCTTCTGTAATGCAGTAATCAACTGATATGGCTTTGCGCCAGAAATACAGAAAGGAGTGTGGTAGCAAAGACAGCGGTCCGGAACGCCTCTGACAAGACCAGGTCTTTTTCATCTGGCAGAACACCAGATTAACCGGAACTTCAGCAGTGACCTTAGGTGACTTACAAATATACACTTATACCGAACAAGTGATCAGGGGTACGATTCAAACTGATGTAGTGATTTGTTGTTACCACAGGTTTCTGGCAAGCGTTATTCTGATCTGCTCTCCGAGGGTCGCCAGACTACCCGTCCTGGGGGCTCGGCTGCGGCCGTCCATGGCCGCGACGCCCTCGGAGAGCAGATCAGAATAACGCCCCGTTTGAGTGCAGTGGTGCAACCACCCACGTGGCTATTTTCAAATCGTGCAGCCTGTGCACACATCGACTACGAAATCTGTGACACCGGTTATCGCGAGCGACCATGAAGTGCCGTGACAAGCAGCGTGTGTGCTGGAAAAAAACGGACGAAGAGACTCGTTCGCCGAACTTCTGCTTCCTTTCCTGTGTGTTGCCGACACTATTTGCCAATATGTCGCTGCGCGTCATTCCGCGCGAAATCGCGGAATCCATGGCACCAGGGATCGGATTGGACAGATTGGCAGCCAATCAGAATGCCTGGTCGCAGAAGTGCTGCCGGAGCATGGGCCATCCTGGCAAAGTTTGCCATACCACGGTGTCATTCTGGTGGGAATGACCACGAGGGTGGTTGTGCCACCTTACTCACAGAACGTTACCCGTCAGGGGCTTTCGACCCTCGGAGAAGCCCCTGACGGGTAACGCCGAAACAGATTTTATGTGCCCCGGCTATTACGCCACATCAGTTTGAATGACACCCCGGCAACAAGCTGAGCGTCTCACATACAATGGTATGAATTAATTGAAAGATCGCCTAAATTGCGACTGCTGTCATTTTACACTCAGTAGAGTAAAACAAGAGAATAAGCCACTAATTCACCAGCGCAACTTAGTGGCGGCAGTTCAAACTTAACCATTACCACAATAAACTTGTTACCCTGAGAAACACCGACTATTATTCAGATTATGTTGCGGTGGTACCCAGGCAGCGTCTGGTCACAAGGCTTCTGGTTTCAGTGGCACTGTCATCGTAGTGACGGTCAACAAGCGGGCATCTGGTAACGCCCGGACAACATCTCTGCCTGCGCACTTTCAATTGCATCCCGCTCACTGGACGCCATACGAATGAAATTAAGTGAAATACGACCTTTCTGACCAACGCCGATCACCGCATCTTCGCAACCTGCCTGTGCCAGACTTTCAATATGCCGGGCTGCATCCTGCTCCGGATGACTCAGGGAATATTGCAAAGTGAAGTCATACTCCTGCATATTGCTTCTCCCGCTTAAACGACAATCCCTCCGGTTGGCTAGGCAATATAGCTTACCCCAGGCATGGCCACCACCCACTTCAACCCGCCACCCTCTGGATTCTGCATAGCGCAATGTTGATTCAATCTCTTTATTCGAGTGACGTTTACGAGACATGATATCTTTATTCAGAGATCGTACACTATCTGCGCTTTGTGTCTCAGGCCTGCTGCGCTGCCTGTCTGTTCTGCCCTGGAAAATACTATGCTGTCTTGGCACGCTGTCAGGTGATTTGTTCTACGTCGCAAAGAGCCGCCTGTACCAGCTGGTACAGACCAATCTGGCGATAGCCTACCCTCACCTGTCGGTCTCTGAACGGGTCGACCTTTCACGTCAGGTCTTGCGTCATACGGTTACCACTTATCTTGAGATGCCCCGCATCTGGCTGTCGCCAACCTTGTTACCGGAACGGATTGACAATCAGGGTCTGCCACAGGTTATGCGCGACCTGATTGCACAAGGCCATGGTCTGATCCTGGCGATGCCGCATCTGGGTAACTGGGAAATGGTCTCCAGTGCTGTCGACACCACGCTGCCGATCACCGGCCTGTACCGCCCGCCGCGCCAGGCCTGTCTGGAACCCTGGCTGGTCACCGGCCGGAATAAAGCACGTATCCGCATGGTACCAATCACCCGCAGCGGTATCAGGGCGTTACATACAACCCTGCAGGCCGGTCACGTGGTCGCGATCCTGCCGGATCAGGTACCCAGACGCGCCGCGGCAGCAGCCGTGTCTGCACCGTTTTTCGGGCGCGAATCTGCCACTATGGTACTGGCTGGCCGGTTAGCCCGTCGTCATCAGACGCCCGTGTTGTTTGTCTGGGCAGAACGTCTGTCGCAGGGCACTTATCAGGTTCGTTTTTTTGTAGCAGACGACACCATACGATCCGCTGACCCCCGAACTGCTGCAACGGCTCTGAATCAGGCTGTCGAGCGTTGTATCGCTGACTGTCCGGCCCAATATCAATGGGCCTACCGTCGTTTTGCTCCTGTGCAGGCAGGACAGCCTGATCCTTATCTGCAGGAATAATCTTCAGCGTCGCCCGTCAACGATACTGCATCAGGCCAAGTTCTTCCCACATCCAGGTAAAGTCATAGGGAGGCAGTGCGGCATGCATGGAACGATTTTCCAGAAATTTGAGCCAGTCGACCACATCTTCATGCGAATCCGGATTAGCGGCACAATCACGTGGCGTTCTGGCATCCAGGACTGACAGGGAATCGTTCAGCATACTGTGGCACTCCTGATCCATATCCTTTTTGAACCGGGACAGATCTGTCTGCTCAATCTGTGCCTGATCTGTATTCGCAAGTGCACGGGGCAGATTTTTTTTACCTGCTTGCGGATCAGTTGAATACAGAATCATGCCGGATCTGATATGTGAATCTAACAGGGTCGCCAGCAGTTGTTTTCCCTGTTCTGCCTGCTCGCGTGATTCCACCCGCAATTCCAGCGATTTTTTCCGGAGTTTCAGTGTGCCGAGCGGATTATCAGATTCTGTCTGCCAGGTCCAGCTGTCCGATGTGGCCGCACGGGTGAATGACGCGGCCTGATCCAGTATCTGTTCAATCTGCCCGGACGCTGATTGTAGCGGAAAGCGGACCTTAGCCGGCTGACAGACTTCACCATCAGCATTTTCAGGCCCGGGCGGCCTCTGCGTACAGACATGATATTGATTTAACGCCCAGGTACGGAACGCTATTAAGGGCATCACTTCAGCAACCTTTTCCTGCACCGCCTGATCTATATCCTCCGGTAATTCACTGATCACGTCGTCTTTGTACGCCGCCAGCATTGCCCGCTTCATCGTGAGGGTCACATACGCTGGATTCTTGTAGAACATCATCGCCTTATCCAGCGGTATCGGCAGGACCGCACCACTGAACAGAGACACTTGATTCAGATTGATCAGACGGGCAGCGATGCAGTCCCAGCGACACAAACCCTGTGAGGCATAATGTTCTGCCACACGTACCGTTTTCTGTCGTGTCCCATAAGGGCGGATGTCAATATATTGTGTCGGCACCACTTCGATGACTTCCCAGAAACACACCTGTGAGTCTTTCATGCTGTGCAGATAATGTCTGCCGGACAGGGTTTCATGTCGTCCGTGATGTCGCAGATAGTCATCAATCAGTGTGGTGCGGGTATCTTCACACACACGTGTGGCAAATGCTTCAAAGGTATAACCGAAGATGAGGCCCCAGTAAGGTGTATCCTGCATCACTTCAACAAAGGCTTCCTGTTCTATCCTGAGATCTTCCAGCACATGTGATAACATGAAATCAAATTCACGATGATAGGAGTCATACCACTTTTCATGTGAACTCACATAATGCAGCAGATTACGGATACTCTGTTCGATATTTTTTCTCAGTCTGGGATATTTCATAACATTACTCTGCTATCTTTATGAAAGTGTCTGCGCCAGCCAGGCTGGTATCCGGATTGTATAGTATAGTAGTGTGCCACGCATGTTTTTATGTAGATGTCAGGATGAAGTTTACACGCAATATTTTAAAAAGCCAGTATTTTTCTGAAAAGTTCCCGATTGGTTTAATAGAGACACATATTTGACCCACTACCATTCACTTTCCAGGCCTCTCAAAGTGGAAGCCAAGCAGGCTACCTGATGATTTGCTATCCGTAAGCGTCAGACGGACGTATTTGTCAAAATCAAATCCTTCGCTAAGCCGTCTGGAAGCTGAGGTGGACGAACAGTGGTCTTTTGTGGGCAACAAGAGGCGTCCCCGGTGGCTATGGTATGCCATTGACTATGCCAGAAATACGATACTGGCTTATGCTTTTGGCAGACGTCAACTTACGAACATGGATTAATCGATTGGCTCGAAAAACCATTTGTTTCTCAAAGTCTGACGTCATGCAGGATACCGTCATCGGTTTACTGATCAATGACAGGGAGTTTGGTCGGAATATTTACGCCTGACAACACTTTTGTACCACTACCCGTCCAGCAGTTCCTGTACTTCTTCGGGGATATCCAGCGGAATAGCACTGATCAGAAAGTCTTCCCATTGTTCGCCATCGTACAGCATCACCTGGCTTTCGCCCCAGACCATCAGGACTTCATCACAGCTGCACACACCGCCATTGAAAGAGATTTGTTGTGCGCCGCCGTCCGGAAAGACATATGGCCTGACGATGGGCCTGCCTCTTTCATTTTCCAGTCGATAGGTGCCCTGCCAGCCACCGATCCAGAGTCGATCCTGAAACCAGGCCAGACTGCTGAAGGGCTCATCGCTGTTGATATCAGCCTTTGGCAAGACTTCCCACCGTTCTCCATTGGTATCTAACCGACCTTTCACTAAGGTATTCTGGCTGCAACCGATATACACTTGCCCATCGGGTGCACAACAGATAGAACGGATATTGACATTGGTGGGCAGATCCAGTGCGCGCCAGCGGTTACCATCATAATGCCAGCAGTCACCTTTTTCGCCACCCGCATAAATGTCGTTTTCTGCAAAGCCATCCACAGCATGAAAACCCAGTGGTATAGCACCCATAATAAAACGTTGTCTGGCCAGTATCTGGTTGACATCTGTATACATATGCGGGTGAGTTTCTTCATCCGTCAGGTCTATCCATTTCCCCGGTCTCAGACGTTTAAATAATTTGCGTGGCGTTCCTGCAAAATATACATTTTCACCGATATTGGTGCCAGCCCACATCGAAAAGTGTTTAAAATCAGGTTCTGTATCAATTCTTTTCTTAGTTTTATTAATTAATTGATACTGAAATTCAGCAATATAAGCTGAACGGTCACCTTGTGTAAATAACCCTAACGCACTCTTTTTTTTATCATTTGATAAGACCGGAACACCGCGTAAGACACCTTCCCAGCCAAAACCGAAAAATCCACTATGTTTCGGATTATCCAGGCTTTCCGGATCATACAGAACTAATGTGGTTTCCAGTTCTTCTGGTGTCTCATCTTCATCCCCCCCCCCCAGCTACGGGTAATAAATACGATGTTTTTTTTCGATTTAATGTAAGCACCAATGATCACTTCGTTATCAAATAGTTTTTTTATGCGCTGCTGCACTTTTGCCGGATCAATCATTTATTTGTCTCCTACAGGTTTGTGTTTAGTGACCTTGCAATATTCCAGATTTAACTTTTCTTTAGTACAGTTTTTTGTGTAGTACTCATCAAGTTGTTGTTGCAGACATTGTTCATTACAATGCGATGATGGAAAGGTCTCCAGAATAGAGAGGATTCCAGCATCTCGTGCTGTTTCATAGTCAATTATATTTTTTTTTATATCCCTCAAATAAAGCATCCATCTGTCGATGGATTTCACCATGCGATCCACTTGTATGGATCCAGCCTTTTTTATCTTTTGTTTTTCTTCCCCGGGCACGTGCACCTTCAACGCAAATAGTGGGCGCGTCTTCTTTGTTATAGGCTTTGCATTTCTTCTTTTTGTTTTTGACTGCACCTTTGTACATATAGCTGTTAGGAATAATATGATGGCCAGTTTGTCCGGGACAGCATTGATTTGCTGTGTCCTTGTAAGGAACCAACATACATCTTCTGGCCTGCAGGCAGGGGTTTTCCTTAGCCAGTTCCATTTGCATATCGGCTAAGCGGCCAGATAGTCCACTGCCTTTTAAGTCTGATACCTTATCGCGAAATTGTTTGAGTGGACTGTTATTATCACCGGCTGGTATTAGTTTGTCTAAATCTTCGACTATAGCTTTACAAGTTTCTTTTTTGACTGAGTAAGGCTTCTGAGTTAATCCCTGGCAGTGTTTGTCTCGCCAATTTTCTTCATCACCACATTCCTCTTTGATTTTTTGGTTTGAGCCGTGGCAAGGGTGATCTTTATCAATGGCATCTTCAATATAAACCCAGGGTGGTGTGTTAGCCCTGCTACTGCCATGATTATGGTCCATACCGTCCATATGCCGACAGACGTTGTAGCCTTCGATCTTCACGTCCATTGACCAGCTGGTGAAATAGGCCTTGCCCTTTTTGGTTTTGGTCATCAGGCTTTTCGGGCCGGTGGCGGGTTCATTGCCGGTGCTGGTGCTGAAATACGATTTATCCTTCAGCATCACGGGCTTGCCTTCGATGAAGACGGTTTTCGAGGCCTTGCTGGTGTGTCTGGCGTAGGCAGTGTTGGCGAACGGCACCACGGTCCAGCCGGGTGGGGCGGGCAGGGCAGGTGGAGCAAAGCACGGATCGGGGAAGCAGGCGGTGGATTTGCCTTGTTTGGCGCGTCCGGCGATGGCGCGGCCATTGGCATAAACGCTCATAGTGTGCTCCTGATAGAGGGGGCAGGGTGACGGTTTCGTCGCAGGTTGCGGGTCAGATCACCGGTTGTGTTCCCTGCATCAGTTCCCATGTGTACTCTTCATTGTTGGTTGCATTGTGCAGCCGCAGCAGGTGAAACGAGTTGACGCTGCTGTACAGGGTGAAAAAGTGCGACAGCACGGTGGCGAATAAATACATTTCACCTTCGCAGGCAAAGGCCTCCTGATCCAGTGTCAGGGTGCTCTGCAGGCCACGTACCGGGAAGCCGCGAATCAGCCGGTCCACCGGTCGGGTATCAATGGACTGGATGCCGGCCAGGCGTTTTTGTGCACGGCGCTCGATCTGCACATCCTGCAATGCCGCAAAATCGTAGATACGCAGGATATTCTTCAGCGGTTCCGGTTGCAACAGTGACAGATAATTCAGTGCCAGGTTCGAGATCAGGGTCCAGTGCAGGCTGCTGTCCACTACCGGGCGGCAGGTCGCGGTCGGGGCCGTGATATTGGTGAAGGTGACATACGATGGGCTGGTTTGTGACGGGACATCAATATCACCCACTGCCAATGCCTCCGGCAGGGTGCCGTTGGTGCATTGCAGCAGGACTGAGATACTTTCCTGGCGTCCCAGATAGTGCGCTTCATCGCCGCGCATGAACGCCAGATAATGCAGCAGTTGGTCGTCTTCCACTGCGGTCGTGACTGCCAGCCGGTAATACAGGCGGGTGCGATGGTGTTTGCGCTCAATCTCGTGCTCGAAGGATTCGAACGCCGGATAGGCCCGCTCTTTCTCTTTCCCCGTCTTTTCTTCTGTACTGGCGACCCGATCGACCTGGAAGATCTCATAACGGCCCTGCTGGTTATCTGCCGGAAACAGCGGATATTGTGTGCGTTCGCCGCTCAGCACAATCGGCTCTGCCGTATGTGCAAACAGGTTCACTGCCGGTACGCAGAACAGTGCCAGGTCTTCGTGCCGGATCTTGATATCTTCCGGCAGCGCACGCTGAAAATAAAACGTTATCACTACGGATGAGCAGTCATTGCCTGGCCAGTATGAACCCTGCTGACCATGCAGGTGTTGCAGTCTGAAGCCATAAAAGCGGCGTGGAAAAGCGAGAAATTCCTGAATGATGCGATATCCGTCAAATACATTCTGCGGATACGGCAGTATTGCTTCTTCCGGGCTGAAGCCGATACGTGCCAAGTTATCCGCCTGCAATGTGCGGACATGTGTCGGGTCGTCGGTGTCGCCGTCCAGCTGAATCGTGATCCGGTCCAGGTAGCGGAACAGCCACAGGTACAGGGTCAGTGCGGTATAGTCTGTGCCGCTGAAAAAAAAGTCTAACTGGTCGCATTCAATCGAACGCAGTGGCTGTGCCGATAAAGTTTGCAGGTGTACCCGCAACACCGATTGTTCACGGCTGCGTTGTTCGATCAGTTGTGCGATGCGTAACGGATAGACCGACAGATCGGCTGCTGTGCGAAACAGACATGGCAGGCCTTCCACGGGCCGCGATAATAAAGGGACGCCTTTTTCCATCACCTGATGTTTCACAATCGCCTGTTCTACCGGATCAAAGCGCATCATGCAGATCGCCGGTACCGGGCGCAGGTAGTTCGGCCATAACAGGTTCAGTAGCGAGAAGGTCAGCTCCGGAAAGTCGTCTTCAATCTTTTCGCGCAGCCGTGCGCTCAGAAAGGCAAAGCCTTCCAGCAGCCGTTCAGTATCCGGATCGGTGGATGATTCGCCGAGAAAACGCGCCAGCTGTGGATGCTGCTTAGCAAAACGCTCGCCCTGCAGGCGCAGAAACGCCAGTTCATCACGATATAAACGTTGTAATTCGGAGGACATAGTGAGGGTAGGGTCTGCTCGGAAAAGTGGTAGTGGTGCAAAAGTGGGTGGTTGCTGATTTAACCTGCTACATGGCCAGGATAATTATCATGCCTGTCCCGGAACCAGTTCTTCCATCGGCCAGCGTGGACGCACCGGAAAATGTAGTGGGGTATGTTCGCCCGCACTGAGCCGGTGCCAGCCGGCATGGGCGATCATGGCACCATTGTCGGTGCAGAACTCAGGTCTCGGGTAAAAGGCTTGACCACCCTGGCTGGCCGAGTGTCTGGTAACTGCCTGGCGTAGTCGCTGATTAGCACTGACCCCACCGGACAGAACCAGACGTGTGCAGCCTGTCTGTTGTAGTGCGCGACTGCATTTGATCAGCAGGGTGTCAATCACCGCATCTTCGAATGCACGTGCAATGTCAGCGCGTAATTGTGCCTCTGCCTCTGGAGACAGGTCTTCAGATTGACTACGCCAGGTGGTCACAGCTGCGGTCTTGAGTCCGGAAAAGCTCATATCCAGGCCGGGCCGGTCGGTCATCGGGCGTGGAAAACGAAATCGGTGCGGGTTGCCCCCGGTCGCCAGTCCGGCCAGTGCCGGGCCGCCCGGATAGCCCAGTCCGAGTAGCTTAGCGGTCTTGTCAAAGGCTTCCCCGGCGGCATCATCTACGGACTCACCCAGCAGGGTATAGCGTCCGATACCTGCCACCTGCATCAGTTGCGTATGTCCGCCGGATACCAGCAGGGCGACAAACGGAAAGTCCGGTGCTTCTGCTTCCAGCAGAGGTGCCAGCAGATGGCCTTCCATGTGGTGTACCCCGATCGCTGGTTTGTGCCAGGCCCAGGCGAGCGAACGGGCAAATGCTGCCCCGACCAGGAGTGCGCCGGCCAGGCCTGGCCCGGCCGTGTAGGCAATGCCGTCAATCTGTGCTGCGTTCAGATTCTGCTCAGACAGCATGGTCTGTACCATGGGGGCCAGTTTGCGGATGTGATCCCGTGAGGCCAGTTCCGGTACCACTCCGCCATACGCAGCATGCGTTGCAGCCTGACTGTACAGCTGGTGTGTTAACAGGCCGTGATCGGTATAGATGGCAATCCCGGTTTCGTCACACGAGGTTTCAATGCCTAGGACGTGCAAGGTGTTGTTCCTGTACGGCTGAGTAGTCGGGCATAATCAGCGGCGGTATCAATGCCGGGGGGTGGGGTCTGGCTGGCGATGCCGACGCGGATGGTCTCGCCGTGCCATAAGGCACGCAGTTGTTCCAGCGATTCGGCCTGTTCTATGGGTGCGCCCGGCCACGTGGTGTAGCGGTGCAGAAAGCTGACCCGGTAGGCATAGATGCCGAGATGACGCAGGCGTACTGGTGCAGTGTCAGTATCGCGGTGCCAGGGCAGGGCGGCCCGGCTGAAATACAGTGCCATCCCGGACTGATCGGTAACCACCTTAACCACCGCCGGGTCGGTATGTTCTGCCACCCGGGTGATGGGTACTGCAAGGGTGGCGAGGGCAGCGCACGGGTGTGTTGCCAGTTCCTGTGCCACCTGATCTGGCAGATCAGGTGGCATGTCGGGTTCGTCACCCTGCAGATTAACAACGATCGTGTCATCCGCCCAGTGGTTTTGTGCAGCAACTTCAGCGATCCGGTCTGTGCCGCTCGGGTGATCCGCGCGCGTCAGGCAGACGCGCGCACCGAAGTCACGCGCTGTATCGGCAATGCGTACGTCATCGGTTGCGATCACAATATCGTGTGCGGCACTGCGTTGTGCCGCCTGGTACACATGCCAGATCAGTGGTTGTCCGGCGACTGGCAATAGTGGCTTGCCGGGCAGTCGCTGTGACCCGTACCGGGCCGGAATCACGATCCGATATGGCGGTGGATCAGGTGGCATCGGCAGTGAGTGAGCGGGCTTCTTCGGGTAGCATCACCGGAATATCATCCCGGATCGGGTAGGCCAGCTGATCTGTCTGACAGATCAGTTCCTGGTCTTTTTTCTGATAATCCAGTTCACCCTTGCAGATCGGGCAGACCAGCAGTTGGCGTAATGTCTTATCCAGCATATGATTCCAGTAAGCGGTGAAGTGCCGTGATGAAGGCCGCGTCCGGTTGCAGGGTGCGGTCCACCACCCAGGCATCGGGCAGGGCATGATGCTGACATTTTACCGCATCCTTGCGGGTCATCAGGATCGGCAGGGGCGGGGAAAACCGGAGGTCGTCCGGCGTATAGGGGTGGTGATCCGGGAAGGGGTGTGTGTGTAGTATCAGGCCGTGTGTGCGTAACAGGGCAAAGAAGTGTTCGGGATACGCGATACCGGCGACTGCATGGACGTGTCGCCCGCGCAATCGGGCTAATGGCCGGGGTGCCATATCGTGCTGATGCAGATGAGAGACCACCGGGTCGCGCCAGTGCATCTGGTATCCGCTCGTGGTCGGGCGATTATGAATGATCAGATCAACCTGACGCAGGCGGCTGGCGGGCTCACGCAATGGCCCGGCGGGTAGTAGCCAGCGATTGCCCAGTCCCTGTGCGCCAATGACTGCGATTTCGATATCGCGGTCCAGAGCATAATGTTGCAGTCCGTCATCGGCCAGAATGATGTCACATGGGTGGGTGGCGAGCAGAGCACGTACTGCCGCTGCCCGGTCTGGTCCGATCCAGACCGGACAGCCGCTCTGTTGTGCCAGGAGCACCGGTTCATCGCCGGACTGATACGGATCGCTGTCGGTACGGACCGGTTGTGGCCAGTCGGTGTGCTGCGCACGATAGCCACGGCTGACCAGGCCGGGATGATAGCCCTGAGCCTGCAGATGACGGGCCAGCCATAATACCAGCGGTGTTTTGCCGCTGCCGCCAGCCGTGATATTGCCGACAATAATCACCGGCACCGGGCTGCGCCAGTGGCGCAGCCAGCCACGCTGATAACTGTAGCGGCGCAACCAGACGGCACCGGCGAACAGAACGGATAACGGCGACAGTGCCAGACTGACCAGCCCCGGGCGTTCCCAGTGCCGGGTCAGTTGCACTGTGCTGAGTCGTGATACCAAGGCCGGTGCAGCGGATGATCAGGCCTGTTTCTCAGCATCCTGCTGTTTCTCATAACAGGCAGCACACGCATCCTGATACCCCTGCCAGGCATAGCCGAGCAGGCTGACGGCAGCAGTGATCACCAGTATGCGCATCAGGCCGGTGATGATCTCCGGCGAGATAGCCGGAAAGAGAGACGACTGTGCCAGAATCAGTATCACCAGACAGATCTGGAAAAAGGTATGAATTTTGCCGGTGGGGATTGGCGTGGCTGCTGGTTTACCCAGCCGGGTGCGGTACCCCAGGTAGCCCAGACTGATCAGCAGGTCGCGCCCGAACAGCATCGCGACCAGCCAGGCCGGTACACTGTCCAGCCACCACAGGCAGACATAGACAGAGATCAGCAACAGCTTATCAGCGGCACCATCCAGTACGCTGCCGATCTGCGTTTCCCAGTGTTCGCGCCGTGCCAGCCAGCCATCAAGACTGTCGGTGAGACCGGCGATGACAAATAAGATCAGGGCAACTAACGGATAATCAGCCAGTAAGGCCCAGACCACCGGGATGATCAGGGCAATGCGGAGACCGCTGAGTAAATTCGGAATCTGTTCTCGGGTCATCTGAGCGTTCCATGCCGGGACGGCGGTGGGCTAACGGGTATAAAACTGATGCTGGAAATGGATCTGAGTCGGATAATGTTGTCCTTGCGGGGTCACGTCAGCATTAAAATGCAGATGTTCACGGTCAGCTACTGCGAAATCAGCGATGTAATAAATGGCCTTGTCTTCGCGGATTTCGCGTAGCGGAATGGTGCGGATATGTCCGACCAGACTGCGTGACTGCAGAGACACATCGGCACTGACCGGACGATGGACACCCAGCTGATCCTTTCTGAGGATGGCAATATTGATCAGGGCCCGACCTTTGCTACGCTGAATTTTATACGCGCTGGCGATTTCCGGTGTCAGGCTGTCAGTAGTCAGCGCATTATAATGGATGGTGTAATCACCCACTGTGGTGCTGTTCTGTGCCAGCAGGCTGAGCGGTAACAACAGGCTACTGAGTAGCAGAGATAAGACCTTCATCAGATGCTCCTTTAAGGTGACTTACAAATACACTGATACCGAACAAGTGATCAGAGGTGCGATTCAAACTGATGTGGTGATTTGCTACCACAGGTTTCTGGCGACCCTCGGAGCAGCCCCTGACGGGTAACGCCGAAACGAATTTTATCATTACGCCACATCAGTTTGAATCACACCCCGGCAACAAGCTGAGCCTATCACATACAATGGTATGAATTAATTGATAGATCGCCTAAGGTTGACCGGAAGGGAAGGTGTGATTGAGCCAGGTTGCGATGCGGCGGATCAGTGCCGGACTGTGTTCGCGGAACTCATGTGCAGCCTGCGGCACCACCTGCTGCTGAGATAGCGGGTGACCGGCCTGACGGATCAGACGCAGGCGTTCCGGTGCCGTACGGTGCACCGCCGGATAATCCAGTTCGGCATAGATATCCAGAACCGGAGTGGGTATCTTAGCCAGAATAAACGGTTCCTGCATCGGTTGTCGATAATCAGTCGCACCCATGCCGATGCCGATATAACCATCAAACAGGCGGGTGGCGGCACTGTCGCGCTGCTGAACCCAGTGTTGCACCATGTGCGTACCGCAACTGTGTGCTGCCATCACGACCGGTCCGGTGCTATGCTGATGCAGATAGGCGAGCGCGGCTTCAATACGCGGGATCGCTTCCGGAAAGATCGGCACATAATCGTTATATGTTGCTGATTTAGCCAGTACCGGTAGTTGTATGGATAAGGTGTTCCAGCCGTGCTCCACCAGCCCGATCCGCAGCGGGCTGATCAGCTCCGGCCAGTCCGGGTGCATGCCGCGTCCGTGCAGGATCAGCACACTGCCGCGTGCGGCATCAGCTGTTGTGTAGATACCGGAAAAATTGTGCGGTTCTGACCCGAGCGTGATCGGCTCACCATCCAGGATGGCCTCAATCATCTGTTCGGTCAGCCGCTGCTCACGTGCCCGGTCTGAATCAGACCGGGCTGTCTGGCTGAGCAGTGTCAGCAGAATGATCAGGATGTAGCAGGGTATGCGTTGATGCAGCATGGCAGTGTCATGGTCGGATAAGCTCGTACCATTAAAGTGGGGATACGATCCTTCATCATGTTGTCGATTCTGCAGTATACAGTCTGGCATAGTGTCCGCCGGGCCGGCGTAGCAGGCTGGCATGGTCGCCGGTCTCAACAATGTGTCCGGCGGCCAGCACCACGATCCGGTCTGCCTGTTCTATCGTGCTCAGCCGATGCGCGATAACCAGCGTAGTGCGGCCCTGACGCAGCGTGTTGAGTGCCTGCTGCACCGCGCGTTCTGCCGTGGTATCCAGTGCTGAGGTGGCTTCATCCAGAATCAGGATGCGTGCATTCTGCAGGATCGCGCGTGCGATCGCGATCCGCTGACGCTGTCCTCCGGACAGTCGTACGCCATCTTCGCCCACCAGCGTCTGGTAGGCCTCCGGCAGTTCCCGGATAAAGTCGTGTGCATGCGCTGCCCGGGCGGCAGTGATGATCGCAGATTCGGCTGGCATGGGTTCCAGACCATAGGCGATGTTCGCGGCGATGGTGTCGTTGAACAGAGAGGTTTCCTGGCTGACCAGCGCAATCTGCGCCCGTAAGGTTGCCAGTGGCAACGTCTGCACATCCACCCCGTCAATCCGTATCTGTCCCGAGGTCGCGTTGTACAGGCGCGGAATCAGATTTATCAGGGTACTTTTGCCACTGCCCGAGGCACCAACAAACGCCACTGTCGTCCCGGCGGCTATCTCCAGATCAATCTGTTGCAGCGCAGCCTGTTCTGCCTGTGGATAGCGGAAGCCGACATTGTGTAGCTGTATCTGCCCCACTGGTTGCGGCCAGGTGGCCCGGCCCTGATCCACCTCAACCGGTGCATCCAGTATCTGAAAGATGGTCTCAGTTGCGGCCAGGCCACGCTGTAACGGCTCATTGATCTTCGCCAGCCGTTTGATTGGCGAAAACAACAGACCGAGTGCGGTAAAAAAGGCCACAAAGCCGCCCACACTCAACTGACTTTCTGCGGTATGCCAGGTTACTGAAAATAACACGATGGCCATCAGCACCGCCCCGATCAGTTCAACGAATGGCACGCTCAGGTTGCTGGCGAACAGAAACTTAAACCAGTCCCGACGCACCTTGTCGGACTGGGCGATAAAACGTTGTTGTTCATAGGCCTGTCCGGCAAAGATTTTGACTACCTTGTGACCCCGCAGGGCTTCTTCCAGAATATGTGTGGTATCACCCTGTGCGGTCTGCAGGTTGCGACTGAGCCGACGCATGCGGTGTCCGACAGTGATTGCGATGAGTGCGATCAGCGGAATCACGATCAGTATCAGTCCGGCCAGCTGCCAGTTCAGCCAGAAGATATAGGCGACCAGCCCGATCACTGCCAGGCTGTCTTTGATCAGGACGGTCAGGACTTCGGTCGCTGCCTGCATCACTTGGAATACGTCGTAGGTGATTCTGGAAATCAGGTTACCGGTGGCCTGAGTCGCGTAAAAATGGGTGGGCATATGTAACAGCCGGTGGAACATGTCCACCCGCAACCGGTGCACGACCCGGGTTGCAATATGCGCAAATGCCATTTTGTGGATCAGCGTGGTCAGTCCGCGCACAACGAACAGGCCAACCAGTGCTAGGGGTGCCCAGGTCTGATAGTCGGTATTTTTTTCGACAAAGGTGCCATCCAGAATCGGTTGCAGCAATGCCGGAATACCCACTTCAGTCAGTGCCAGCAGTGCCATAAAAACAAGTCCGACCCCGAATATTAACCGGTACGGTTGCACATACCGGAGTAACCGCAGATACAGCTGATAAGACGTCGTCTGCATGTTTAAGGCGATCTCTGAATTAATTCATACCATTGCATGTGATACGCTCAGCTTGTTGCCGGGGTGTCATTCAAACTGATGTGGCGTAATAGCCGGGGTATATAAAATTCATTTCGGCGTTACCCGTCAGGGGCTGCTCCGAGGGTCGCCGGAATACCCGTCCATGGGGGCTCGGCTGCGGCCATCCATGGCC
>CAWUJM010000008.1:0-44917 GCA_963922685.1 uncultured Gammaproteobacteria bacterium
ACCCCTACAACCCTTATTTTTATTGGGGGTTTCTATCGCAGCGGGAATTGCTGGTACTACCTGAGATAGCTTCCGCTAACACAATCAGAGTCCGGGTAGTGGGTCAAAGATATGTTGCTGCGTAAATCAATTAGAAATCACAAATAAAAATACTGGTTTTTCAAGATGCCATATGTAATTTTCAGCTTGACATTTGCATGAGCAACACATTTAGCCCGCATCCCGGAACTGACCCGGATTATAATTCGAGATAGATGTTCAGAGTCTGCACCACCCCGCGCCGTTCCAGTACCAGCTCAAACTGTTTATCTTCACTCAGTGTGCTGAGCAAACCCGGCAGGTTTTTGATGTCATTCACGGCGATATCGTTCAGACTGATCAGGATGTCACCTTTTTGCAACCCCAGCTGACCCAGTAATACCGGGTCAGTACCCGGTGCGACCTGAAGACCATGAATCCGGCCGGTACGCATGACCGGTGCTCCGCTGATCAGACGACTCATGGCCATCGGATTATCCTGCAATTGTCGGCGATAACGCTGTAGCTTACGTACCACCTGTGGTTGCTGCAGTATGACCGGTTCACCCGGTATGCCGACCGATCTGACCGGTGCAACCTGTTGCTCGATACCTTGCGTATTTCTGGGCAGGGTCAGCTCCACAAACTCGCTGCCGCGCAGTAACACGACATGGTCCGCGTACACACCGTGCAGGCTGACCCCCGTCTGAATCTGTGCACCGACCAGATATTTCCGGGGTGCCGCATTGGCGGACGAAATCAATGCCAGCCCGGTCTTCGGATCATCTGTCGCATACACGCCGCGTAATGTCAGACGGAGTCTTGCCGGTGCGACCGGACGTGGTTTAACCGGTCGGGTCTGAGCTGCCCCGGGAAACAGGTCATATACTGCCGGATCCGACTGCGACTGTGGCTGTGCTGCCGGTACGACAATGGCTGCCAGATTATCTGTCTCTGTCTGCCATAACCAGACCAGATGTGCTGTGTGCCAGGCCAGCAGGATCACCAGGCTCAGCAATACCAGATGGGCCAGCAAACGGGCCAAACGGACTAACCAAGGCGTGTCCCAGTCCCAGGTCTGCCATTGTTCCAGCCAGGCATTCAATGCCATTTCCCCTGCTGGGTAATGGCCAGATAACCCTGCTGATCTGCGGTACCGACCAGATCTGCCAGTACGCTGATCTCACTGTCTGCCCGGACCGGTCGGATCTTCAGTGTGAGTTTCCAGGTCTGATCCGGCGACAGTATCCACTGTCCTTCACCCTGTAACAGATCGTCTGCAGCGGGCGCAAACTGCAACATCACAGACTGATCGTCTGTCTGCGATAACTGCCCCTGCCAGTCACCCAGCTCAGCCAGCCCGGCTAACCCCAGACTATTCAGCACAATCTGTCCCTGTAATGCGACCGGCCAGGTATCGGCGATTGCCAGCTCCGTCAGATCAACCTGCAGATCGCCCTGCACCACTGCGGGCAGATACATGGCGGACTGGTTCATCAGCGCATGCATGTCCTGTAACAGTGCCTGTGCCTGCAGATCGCGTCCCTGCATAGCCCCTGAAAGGCTGATACCTGCAAATCCGGTCACTGCGGCACCTTCATACTGCAGGGCGACCTGATATTCCCAGACACCACGCAACAATCCCCAGGGGTGAAATGACCAGCGCACCGCCTGCACCGCATGTGTCTGCCACTCAACCCAGTCAGCACTACCCTGCCACAGAGTGCCACGTAATCCGCTCGGCTGCATCTCCATCTGCGGCGTACTGATCTGTTCCCAGACGCTCCGTACCGGCACCAGTGCCACCACAAACCCGATGAAGGCGAGACATAAGACCAGAACATAAGGCCAGATTCGTGCTCGCGCCGCTGCCTGCTGCATCATACTCACTCAGTTAAGATCAGACGGACCCGCACCTGACCGCTGGACAGACGCCTGATATCGGCGGATGCGATCGTCGCCAGACTCTCCTGACGCAACCGGTTCAGCCACAATAACAGATCCCGGAAATTGACTGAAGTGAAATCCAGTTGCCATTCACCGGTGCGTGGATCAGCCACTTTACGGGCCGGACGCAACCGGTAACGATCCAGACTGGTATCCAGCAGGCTGCCAAGTGGTGCACTCCTGCCACCACCCAACGCATGTACTTCAGCACTCTGGCGCAATAACCAGCGGATATCTTCCTCAGCATCCACCACGCGCTGTTGCTGCTGCACCACCTGCGCAGTCCAGGGACTCCATACCCAGACATATAACAGCAACGCACCCAGCACAAACACCAGACCACCCAGCCACTTGCGGGTGGTCTGATCAATGCCTGCATACCACGCCGCGATCATACCCCCTGCCCCTGTATCGGTTGTATCCAGACAGTTGCCGTATACTGCTGCTTATCCTGACGTACTGGCTCCAGTGTGACTGCGACCGTATGCAGCGAACGCAAGCCTGTCACCAGTTGCTGAATCACTGTTTCAGACGGTACTTGCAAATCCACCCGTAACTTGCCCTGTGCAAATGATAAACGGGTAATACGTCCCTTACCAAAACGTTGCAGTACTTCGCCGGTATTGGCTAACAGACCGATAAAATCGGTACTGCGAGCCGCGGCCGCCTGTTGCAGCCGCTGCACCTGCTGTTGCATCTGTACCCGCGGATCAACCACCTGTCGCGCCTGTGGAAAGGTGGTGCGATAAATCTGTTCTGCCTGTGCAGCCAGATCGCGATACCGGGTCTCCAGCGCATCATGCCGCAAGCCCAGTGTCAGCAAACTGACCACACAGACCAGCACTGCTGTGACTGCCGCATACCGGTAATATTGCCAGTTCAGCGAGTCTGTGGCGACCGCATAATCACCCTGTAACAGGTTCACCGCTCGTAACAGAGAATAATTCGCCGCCGCCCGGGCCAGTTCATCCTGTGCCTGCTCCGCTGCGTCCGGACGATAACCGGGCAGGTCTGCGACCGGCTGGCGTGTCTGCAGACGCAAATCCCGTACCACCGGCTGTTCCGGACACAGGGCAACCAGATCCGCCAGTTGTGTGACCGGCCCGCAGAAGACTTCAGTCAGGTCTGGTATCAGGGTAAAGGTCTCGTCCTGCAACACAACAACCGGTTTGTCACCCGCAAACAGACAGGACGCCGGCACTAACTGATCGGGTTGCAGACCGAGCAGTCGCATCCGCTGCAGATAGTCGTCCAGCACAGAGCGGCGGATAACGGCTGTGTGCACCAGCTTACCCACGGCCTTGCGGAACGCAAAATGATTCTGTTCCGCATCGCAGGCCAGCTCTTCTTCCAGTGCATACGGCAGACTTTCGCGAATACGCCGCTCGCTGCGCGTCGGCAGGTGCGGTGCATGCATCGAAATATGCAGGCAGGGCAACACCACCACCAGCCGGAGGCTACCAACCAGGCTGGCCAGCTGGGCTGGTTCTGCCACACCGGCTGCCGCAGCGGCACCAGTACGGCACCAGATCATCGGCCCTTGTTCGCGCCAGTATAAAAAGAAACGTGATGGCGTCACAAATACGCACCTGAACTGCGTTGCAGCACCGTCGCATCCTGCTCACGACGGCGGATTAACAGCAGGGCCGGTATCACCTGCTCTGCAATCTGTGCGTTACCACGCAATAAAAAAAACTGACTGGTCACACTCAACGAGGTCTTTTTAAGCTCGGGCAATTTGTCATCCGGCATCTGCTGCTGGTTACTGCGAAAGGCCAGAAATTCCTTTACAGTCACAAACGGATCAGTCAGCCGACGATCCAGAATATCCTCAACCAGTGTTTCAGTCATATCATCTGCCAGACTTCGCAAGACCATCTTAGGTGCGGTATTCACATTCACCGGTCGATAACCCGGCAGTGCCGTGACATAGGGTGCCACCTTCTGCCAGATCTCCGGTGTCATACCGCGCAGCAATAACAATTCCGTGGCGCTGAATAACGGCTGATCGGCAGAACGCCGCGCCGGTGTCAGCGCCAGATAATAATAATCTTCTGCACCGCCCGGCAACGTCTCTTCCTGATCCGCATCCAGCCAGTCACGCAGAGCATGCATGATCTGTTGCGCAGCAGACAGCTCAACCTCCACAGCGACCAGCAGGCGCTGTAACCGCGCCGCTTCCAGTGGCTGGAATTTACCATTCACAATCAGGTTATTCAGATTGAAACGACCCTGCATATCCTCCAGCTGACCATGAATCACACCCTGATCCAGCGTCAGTGGCGACAGATGCAGTGCCCAGCTCTCCTGCAGTGTGTCAGTCTCACTGGTACGCTGATCACGCAACAGAATCGCTTCTGCCCAGGCCGCCATCGCATCCACATAATCCAGTGCACGACTGCTGTACAGGAGCTGTTCCGTACGCTGCAACCCGGTCTGCTGCCACAACAGGGTCGCAGTGGACAGGGTCGCTATCACGGCCAGCACTGACAGCACGGTAATCAGTGCCACACCCTGTTGCTTCATGAAGCGTCTGCCGGAGACGATAACAATGGCAGACGATGCTGCACAACCCGCCCTGCCCGGGTCTGCATGCGGATCCGCAACGCCTGCGGCAACCGGGTCAGCACCGGTTCTGCGACATCCTGATCCGTCCGTGGCCAGTCAGTATGCCAGGCATCCTCGTCAAACACGGCCAGCTCGAATGCCGTCACCTGATCCACCAGCCGACGTTCGTCAAACCGGGAATCCTGCGCCTGATCCAGCACCGCAGAGACTGCACGCTGCAGCGTATTGTCTGCCACACGATAACGGATCCGCAACAAACGACTTGCCATGCCCTGATACGTCACAGCACCGGTACGAGTCAGGCTCAGTGCCATTCCTTTCACCAGCTGCAATGCCGGCATCCTGTCACCATGCGGCCCCTTCACCGGACGGGCCACCGCCTGCGCGATATCCAGTTCCAGATACACCAGCACCCGCTGCAGATCGGCCAGATCCGCATAGCGTGTCTGCAGGACTGAGCGCGACAGCAACATCTGCGACAGGGCAGCATAGACCGCAATGGACACGATGGCAAACACTGCCATCGCGACCAGCAGCTCTAACAAAGTAAAACCCGCTGTCACGCGGGCAGATTGTGCGGACTCACCCACCAGCGGTACGCCGGAAATAAGCCGTACGTGTCACCAGAGCCTCCTGATCCTGGTCCAGACCAATCTGCAACACCACCTGGCGGAGGTCCGGATCGGGCGATAACTGTACCTCACGCGACCAGAACCACTCACGCTGATTCTCCAGAAAAGTCTGGCGATCCTGACCCGGAGCTGGCCAGTCTTCTGCCGCTCGCCACTCAGCCAGCCGTTCGCTCAACAGGGCATTCGCTTCGGTACGATCCTGCAGGGCCTCCAGCGTCAGGGCCGCCTGCGAGACAGACTGGATGGCAGCCGCAAATGCAATCGCCAGGATGGTCAGTGCCACCAGCACCTCCAGCAGAGTAAAGCCTGCTGCCGGCACCGGATCGGCGACACTAAGTTGCCGCACCTGCTACTGCCTGTTGATTCTGCACCTCTGGCGTCTCCGGTTCAGCCGTAGCCCATTTTTCCAGGAAGGTCATCAGCTTCAGTTCATCGTAGCCGTTACCCTGTTCCAGTACGGCCGTGGGCTGACTGTGCAGAACTGCTCCTTTAGCAGAAAACACATAAAAGTGCGGCGTCCCCCGGAATGGTGGCAGATCTGCCAGAAATTGCGTATTCCGGTTGTCACGCCCGTAATAGATCTTCAGCAGCACAAAATGTTTGTGCAGAAAATCATGCACAGACGGTGTGTCCTGTAAAAACTTATCCAGGGTGCGACACCAGATACACCAGTCACCACCGACAAACATCAGAATACGCCGGTTGCTCTCTTCTGCCCGCTGCATGGCGAACCTGAAATCGGCCTGTGGATCATGGTTCGTGTCATACACTTGTGAATAACGCGGCAATACCTCCTCTTCATCGGCACACCCTGTAACAAACAACATCGCTAAGCTGAGTACAGCGACAGATAAGAGACGCATCATTTCTTAACTCCTGTCAAACGAAAAATAAGTCCATGGTGCCAGCTTCAGCGTTGCCCGTAAACAAAAAATCAAGCCTGAAAATCATTTCCTGAGTTTGTATTAAGTGTTCAGTAATCAGCCGTATAAAAGGGATCCTAATTACCACCCATACTAAGCTCTGCTTCAGATACGCTCTATAGCATCAGAAAAAGTCCACTTAACAGTGGAGCAACATCGGCTGCGGTAAAAGTGAAATCACATCGCTAATCAATGGCTTGAATGCGAATGACGTAACTATGGCTTAAGAAGAGTGGTAATTAGGAAAGGGATTAAGTCGCCATTATCGGCTGAGCGTAGTGTCTGGTAACTGGTAGCGTATCAATAGACTTATTGATCCACTGGACCAGACCAGCCATTTCTGTACCGATCTGTAATGGCTCCACATAACGGTGGAGTTCACCCTTCTATGGCGTTAGAGTTATATGTCCAATCAGCTTTTACCTTAAAACGAATCATTTCCCAGAGACCAGGTTTTCTCTCTTTTTCTTTATCAATCTCTTCCTGTTGACACTGTGAGATATTCCATAGTTTTTCCAGTTCTGATGGCACTTCAGTCGGGTAATTTTTCATAATATCCGGATTTTTGATTCCGACACTAATTTCCTGTTATCGCTTGACGAGCTGGGACTCCAGCGATCATAACAAGTCAGTGCGCCTGACCAGATCGCGCAAGCTTCTGTTCAATCAGATCTTCAGCTGCCACCAGCAATCCATCATACCCGTCTTTTGCTGATGCAAACACAGGATGCTGATCAGCAATGACCAGTGTCGGTGTGGTATGGATTGCCAGACGCTGCACTGCCGCATTGTCGCGGCGCAATGCCGCTGTTGTCTCCGGTGCCAGCATCGCTGCTCTGAATGCCGCAGCATCAATGCCTGATGATCCGGCGAACTCAGACAATGCCGCAACAGAGTTCAACTCACGCTGCTGCACATGCAATGCGTCATACAGGGCCGGGTGAAAACGCGGCAGCACACCCAGTGCCTTGGCAGCATAAAAGGCCCGGGCATGATCAATCCAGTCCGGCCGAAGCGCAATCGGCACCCGGGAAAAGGTCACTTTATCTGACCAGTCTTCCAGCCAGGGCTGCAGATAATGGCGAAATTCAGAACAATGCAGACAACCGTACCAGAAATAGAGCGTTAACGCGATCTTCCCGTGCTGTTCCGTGCCTGATGTTGCCGGTACTGACGATGTAGCAGGCGGCGGTGCTTCACAACCGATCAGCCAGAACCCCGTCACCGCCAGACCAATAAACCTGATCCATTTCCGCATTTTCCGCACTCCCTGATCACATTACTAATATTCCGGCCAGGCACCAGTTTCTGCCAGATAAGCCGGTTCTGCCGACTATACGACCTGTTGCGTGGATACCGCATCCAGTCTGGCTTCCAGACGGTATAAGCTGTGCAGATTCTGTCTCGCTCGTGCCAGCACGGGCATCACTGTCGACAGCGTTGAGACCGGCAATAACACAAACGATAGTACAGCAGTAATCTGATACGGCAGCGCACTCTGATCTGCAATAAAGAGCGGCAGAATAAAAATAATAATTAATAAAAAACAATAAAATACAGCATAAGAAGAGACGAAATTGTTTACCATATTCTCATTAAATAATAAACGTGACTGACTGCCCTGCCTGTTCGCTGACCGGGCATCTGCTGCTATACCAGCGGTATCAGACTGCATCTGCCCGAACCCATCGTGCAGTTTTTGTAAATAACCTGATAAATCAGACTCATGCCGGGAAGAAGAATTTAAGCAGAACAAACTCCGGGTAAAGTTTTTCCGATAAAACGGAATGATCAGTACGATAATCACCAGCAACACATAAAAGGTCGGTGCCGATAACACAGCAAGATACGCCATGGCCAGAATCAGTGCGATAATATTCTGGATCGCCAGAATAAACTGCGTTGTGGCCTGTGCGAGTACATTACTATCCTTTATTAAGGGCATATAATGCCTGACTTCAGCATATCGCTCAATAAAATCAGGTGACTTCTGACTGATTTTATCAAGCAGACGAATACGCATCGCAGCCAGCGTCTGTTCCACTGCTGTCGTGGACTGATCCATCATAAACTGCTGCGCGAACAGATAAATCAGTAGTGCTACCGCATATCCCAGTAACAGTTCCAGTCTGATCCAGATATCTGTTATCTGCTCTGGTTGCATGCTGATAATGAGCAGCAGAGTAGCATTAGCCAGCCCGGCACTGATCAGTGCCAGCCTGATACGCGGCGTGTTCAGGCCAACTTCTTTCTGAAAGAAATCAAATAATATCAAACCAGATTACTCAATCCACCGTTCTGTCATACCGGAGTGGCAGGTACCACAGGTTGTATCTCTGCACCATCCTGCTTTGCTGCATCTAACTCTGCCTCCATGACATACAGATTACCGATCGAAGACTCAGTCCGCATCAGGCTTGGCAACCCATTGATTAACAACACGACCGGTGTCAGGATAAACAGAATACTGGAAACCACCTGATGCACCTGATCGCTCGGCTCCCAGCTGACTGCCGGGGCAACAAACACCACCAGCAGCAATAACAGATAACGGGCCAGGTTAGAAAAGACAAAGTCGGCATTTATCTGCCGGTTCCCCTGCACCTTGAGCCGGGCTGAAGTCCGGATCAGATCACGTATATCCTGCAGACAGGCCTCGCTGGCATCCGGGTTCAGCTGCAACACCTTAAATCCGGCTAACAGGTCAGCCAGTCTGCCGGTAATCTCCATCTGGGTCTGGTGGCTTTGCTGCAGCTTGTGCGTGGCCTGATGAGAGTTGAGAGAAAAAACCGGTATCAGAACCACCAGAAACACGATCAGAAAAATAAAACTCAGCGGCGAGATAATCAACAGATAGCCCGCACTCCAGATCACCATCACCAGCGATTGCAACGCTATTGCCAGGCGCAGAGAGCCCTGCGCAATCGTTGCCGCGTCCTGTGTCAGGGTCGTGACATAACCCAGCCTGAAAGGCTCTTCAGCACGGCGGATATTAAGCTGCTGAATCTTGTCGATAAGACGCTGCTGTATCTGCCTCAGCCCCTGTTCGACAGCCTGCATCACCTGCTCCAGCACATAATACTGAGTGCACAGAAACAGCGCCAGTAACAGCACAAACAGGACAAATAACCGGCCTGTTTCACCTCCCCTGACCACCTGGTCTGTTGCCGCATGGATCACCGTCAGCAGACCTGCACCGGCCATACCAGACAGCGTGATAATGACAAATACAGTTGCCCCCGGCAACACAATGTCTTTTTTCAGAAAGTCCAGAATATGCACGTGACAGACCTGGCCAGCTTATTTTGCAAGTTGTTTACGGATACGCTGGCGCTTCAGCCCGGACAGATAATCAACAAATAATTTACCATCCAGATGATCAATCTCATGCTGGACACATGCCGCCAGCAACCCGGTTGCTTCCTGTTCAAACAGCTCACCATCACGGTCTGATGCACAAAACCGGATCATCTCCGCCCGTGTCACTTGTTCACGCACACCGGGTACCGACAGACAGCCCTCCGACATGACCACTTCGCCCCGGCGTTCCAGAATCTGCGGATTGACCAGGGTCAGGGGCTGATTCGCAGCAGGCGATACATCAATCACCACAACACGTTTCAGGACATTCACCTGAGTCGCTGCCAGACCGACACCATCTGCCTGATACATGGTGGCAAACATGTTATCAATCAGCACCCGGATAGCATCATCCACCTGTGCCACAGATACCGCCCGACGCCGTAAACGCCGATCCGGAAAATGTAAAATCTTCAGCACTGCCATATCGTTATTCCGACATATCTCATATTACAACCTATGCAGACACCACAACGCGAGATCTATTCTGTCAGCCGCCTGAATACCGAACTGCACCAGGTACTCAGAGGCAGTTTTCCGGTCTTGTGGGTGGAAGGTGAAATATCCAATCTGACCACACCCCGTTCCGGACATATCTATTTCAGTCTGAAGGATCCCCGGGCACAAATCCGATGCGCGCTGTTCCGGCAAAAACGCCTGCTGTTACGCCAGTTGCCTGCAAATGGTGATCAGGTATTAGTCCGTGCCCGGATTGCCCTGTACGAACCACGCGGTGACTGCCAACTGATCGTGGAACAGGTTCAGCCAGCAGGCGCCGGACGCTACCAGCAGGCTCTGGAACAACTGAAGCGCAAACTGCACACGGAAGGCCTGTTTGACCCGGCGCGTAAGCTGCAACTACCACTGTTGCCGCGTCAGATCGGTCTGATCACGTCACCCAGTGGTGCCGCGCTACGCGATATATTACAGATCCTCAGACGTCGGTTTCCATGTGCAGCCGTATTGATCTATCCGGCTCTGGTACAAGGTAACGAAGCACCGACAGACCTGAACCGTGCCCTGCAGACCGCGCTGGATCGGGCTGAATGTGATGTGCTGATCCTGGCACGTGGCGGTGGTGCACAGGAAGATCTGATTGCGTTCAATGATGAACAACTGGCGCGACGGATTGCTGCCGGACAGATCCCACTGGTCTCAGCTATCGGCCATGAAATTGATACCACCCTGGCAGATTTCGTGGCAGATCAGCGTGCTCCGACCCCTTCCGCTGCTGCAGAACTGGTCACGCCGGAACGACATAAGCTACTGACCCAGCTCATGACAACACGGCAGCGGCTACAACAGCTGGCCCTGCAGACGATACAACAGCATCAGACGGTATTGACACAACAACAACACCGGCTGCAACAGAGACACCCGGCCAGTCGTCTGTTGCAACAGCAACAACGACTGGACGAGCTGCAGCAGCGGCTGCTGGGGGCCTGCCAGCGTCAGCAACAACACACCCGTACCCGCTTAGCCCATGCCAGACAACGCCTGCAGGCACAGGATCTGCAGCGCGTTCTGCACCAGACCGCAACCCGGATCAGTGACTGGCAACACCGTCTGCACACAGCCTGTGTGCATATCCTGCAACACACCACTGCCCGCTGGCGCCAGTCCGCCGTGCAGCTGCATGCCCTCAGCCCGATTGCCACGCTGCAACGCGGCTACAGTATTGCGCGCACTGCTGATGACGGACAGATCGTCCGTCAGTCTGATCAGGTCAGACCGGGTGATCACCTGACGCTGCAGCTTGCGCAGGGCAGCTTATCCGTGCAGGTACAACATCGCCTCAGCAGCACGGATTAACGCATGTCTTCCTGGATGCCCCCACATGTCATTCCGCGCGGAGCGTAGCGAAGTCGCGGAATCCATCGCCAGCGGTGCCGGATTTTCGTAGATTTTGAGGGTAAATTAAAAAGATTCTGCGACGGCAGAGATGCTGCCGCGCAGAATGACGTTGTTGTATGTCGTACGCAATTTCAGTGACTAACATACAACATTTCAGGTCAGCCCGGCAAAAATAATCTTTGCCTTTAACGCAGAAAGGCGGGAATAGGTCTGCAGAATTTCCCGGATATTCTGCCTGTACTCTGCTTCCATACCCTTCAGTATATCCTGGCGCAAATCTATGATAGAGGCCAGCACCCCCTCGCCATCAACCCATCCATCAGACTCGTCATCGCAGAAACCGATATCCAGTATCAGATATTTATCATATTCCAGAACAGATATTTCTTCAACAGAACAATAAGATTCTATTACTTTACGATCAACCAGGTCTGCCGGGAATTTCAAAAACAGCCATCTCGTTTTCCTGTTATTGATATAAAACATGGCATCAAAGTATCTGGCAGTTGCCTCGACAGGGTCTATCGGAAAATCGCTGTAATTATAGGTAAATATCGCACCGGCAGTGGTCAGTCCAATCCGACTTGACCATGCTGCAATTTCTTTCCGTTCTTTTGCAGTTAACCGATTATCAATACACAAAAACTCATAAAACTGATATTCGCTCACCTTCAGACCTCAGAATTGATCAGAATAGTCGCTGAACAGAAACACGTACTAAATCTCCGCCTGCTGCAGCAACTGTTGCATGTCTGCCGCAGACAGACCTGTCATTCTCCGGACAGAGACCGGATCTATACCTTCATGCAACATATTAGTTGCAACCGTGTGAGCAAACTCTTCCCTGCCAGCCTGTCGGCCTTGTTCCATGCCTTGCTGCATACCCCGCTGCATGCCTTGCTGCATGCCTTGCTTCATACCTTTCGCCACCAAGGCGTCACCAATCGTCATAATCTGCTCCTGTTGAGGGGTTTCCAGTTTCCCGGCCACCTGCCGGAAGGCCTGCATCGGATCTTCTGTCGCTGCGGTCAGCTGGTAATAATCCATCAGCGTTCTGAGTAATAAGATGCCATCCGGCGTCCGGGCTATCCTGCGCAACAAATCACCTGGCAGGGCTGTCAGTGCCGGCAACACATCTTTATCACGCACATGTTTGAAGAAATAGCCGACAAGACCTACCTGATCCTGCTGCAATAAGGCACTATCCGGTTCTTTGCCGACATCAATCAGTTGTGGTGGACCACACAAGGTATGTTGCGCATATTCCGGAGTGCGGAAACTGTTGCGTAGATCCAGCTCATAAGGATACGGAGTCGGGTCTCCGTGGTAGAACACCATCGTATGGATCGGTGGCAGAGACGCTTCCTGCATATGTTGCCGCAATAAGCTGGCCTTATATTGCAACAAACGTACCGCCATTGCCGGATCAGGTGTACTCTGGTGTTCAACAATGGTATACAGGTATGCACTGGCTCCCGGTGTGTCCGGGTCACGCAGATCGACCCGATACAGAATATCCGTATGCAGCTTTTTTAATTCTGTCGTGACATGGCTGCCGGACGCCAGTACCAGAGTATCCAGGTCAACGATAGCCTGCCATGTCGGCTCCAGATAGTGCTGAAAAAACGCCCGTGCATGTTCCGGCTGTTGCATCAGTGCCTGAAAGCAGGCATCGTGTGGGTTTCTGACTTCTGACATGATTCAGAACAGGCTCAGCAATCGGGAAAACCTATGTTTCGGCATCAACCCACTACCGGCCATTGCCTGCATGCTGCACACCTGTCGCTTGCAACCAGGCCGCAAATGCCGCAGCCGGATCAATCTTATCCTTCGCCTGCTCATCCAGCACAGACACCCATGCCTGATACAAAGCCTGCTCCGGCTCGGGCAGACGCGCAATAAACGGTGCCTGATCAGCAAAATTCCAGTCCACTGTTGCTGAACCCCAGTCCGCTATTGCTAACTCAGCAGCAACCTGCTGATCCAGCAACCCCTGATGTGCCGTCTGTACAGCAACCTGATCCTGCATCATCAGTGCTTGTCCCAGAGTCAACAGAGCCAATATCTGGCGATACTTTACCGTTCTGACTGACTGTCGTGCACCTGACAAGCCTTCCGTCACCCAGTCAGACTGATCTGCAATCAGACCCAGTTCCGCCAGACACAGATAATCTGGAGCTTTATTGTCTTTCCGCAACATGATTGTCTGGCGAAACGCTTCCGCTGCTTCAGTATACCGCCGACCATGTTTTTGCAGCAAAATGCCCAAGTTTTCCCAAGGTGACGCAAATTGAACATCGCACTTAATCGCCTCACGATACGCTTGCTCCGCTTCATCATATCGCCCTAAATGAGCCTGCAGCAGAACTCCCAGACCATGCCAGATAGACGCATAGCCCGAATCGCAGTCCAGTGCGCGTCGATAAGCTGTTTCTACATATTCCCAACACTGCATTTTTTGCAGGCGCTCAGCTAAACAGTACCAGAAAAAACCGATTTTGGGCCAGACACCCAGATATTCATCTGATCCACCCACGACCAGACGTGATAACACCACATCACGTTCTACCAGACCTTGTTCTACCCAATAATCTAACCAATCGGTAAATTGTTGTGTATATCGTGCAAGCAGTTCCTGAAAATATTGTTGGTTTATTTTTGCTGATTTATTTTTTTCTTCAGCGAACATCTGTTGCAGCTGATATTTCTGGCGTTCATCCAGCTGAGGAAGAATGCTTAATATCGCTTGTTTTTCCTGTTTACCAAGTAATAAGCTGAGTGCGATATCATTCAGCATAGGTATTGCTTCTTTAGGCAATGCTGGTTTGAATTGCTCACTGGTCAGATTCGGATCTGGCCAGTTCCAGGCAGGCAACCGAACAAACGGAGCAACCGGAAAGTGTGGTTGTGAACCTTTTGATTGTGATGGCAGAATATCTGCTTCCTGCAAGGCAGCCTGCATCTGTGTTTTTTGTTCGTCCAGCATGATAGTGGCCTTACCACACAGGTCTTCTAACACCTGTTCATATGCTGGTGCCATATCACTTTCAGGAAATTCACGTAGCAGGATTTCTTCGCGTAGTGCAATACGCGGATGGTATGGAATGGTCAGCAGGCTCGGCATCAGTTCTGCTGCGCCATATTCATCCTGACGCGCCAGTTTACCGAGTACGGTGCGGATATAGTGCAATCGTTCCTGCTTCAGTTGTTCCTCGCCCTGCGGTACCGGGCTGAACACCAGGCTCAGTAAGGCATGCAGTGCACCATGCTCACTCTTTGCCTGCACCGAACGGATCACGGCTTCTATTCCGGCCAGATTCTGTTCATTAAAGCCGCTGACCAGCACCATCCGGTCAATAAAATCAGTGTGTAATAACAGGTCGCCGATTTCGGTGATGCCGGTGCGTGAGTCAATCAATAACCAATCCGGTGCCTGTCGGGTCTCAGGATGTCGAATGGATGCGACCCGGTCGCGAAAATAATCCAGCAGCTTGTGTGGATCAGCGATAGATTCACCCTCTGCCTTCGTCCTGAAGCGCAGCAACCATTGCGCCAGATTACGCCCCTGCACACGTTGCAGCTGTTCGTGATAGGTATCCATACCCCGGGTCGGACTGAAGCATCCGGCCGGGATCGCCCAGATATCACCGTGTTTGCGGAAGCGTCCACCTTCCCGATCCTATTTACCCAACACGGTCGGCTGCGCCAGACTGGCCGGATCCAAGATGGTGTCCTGGTTGTGCGGATCCAGCGCACTATCTAAAAAATCTAAGACACCCTGGCGAATATCTGGTGTTTCCGGCAATTCGCGATCCGGTCGATAAAATAACGGGTTGAGGCTAAAGCCGGGAGCATGCAGATCCCAGTCCGCAATCACGACAAAATCGCCACGCTGCGCCAGGCCATAAGCAACATTCAGCATCAGGTTGGTACGCCCGACACCGCCCTTAAAGCTGAAAAAGGATACAGTATGCATATTACGAGCCTGTGGCTGACAGGGGGGTACGCCGAAAAAGATCCTTGAAACCTGTTTGTGGATCAATAGCCGGATAACACATCATACTCTGAACATGCCGCATCGCCTGATGCACACTGTCCTTTATGGTCAGTAAGCTGACTGGAAATCTCAGATCAGCCGTTCGCTCTGCTACCTGACTCGTTTCCTGATACAAGCTAAGCAGATTCTCTTCGCATATCGGGCGGTTCTGTTCATCAAAGTAATACAGTTGCGCCGCCAGTTGTTTGCGTCTTTCCAGGGTCTGCGGATACGGTATGTGTCGAATCAGGTCTGCAATCTGCCGCTGTCCGTCACCACTACCCAGGCGGGCTTCAACCCGCAGGAACAGGCAGGTCAGATTGCCCGGCCACCAGTCTGCTGCCTCCAGTGCCTGGCTGAGTTCATCCAGCTGCGCAGCCAGCCAGGGCGACTGTGCGCGATCCCGACTCAGGGTCCAGTACGCAAGCCACCAGAGTCGTTCTGCCCGGGTTCTGGCGCACAAAGCGGCATCCACACCCGGATGATCTGCTGCACACAGTGCCCACAGCTGCCCGGCCAGTTCCTGACTCCAGGGGAGTACTTCTGCAACCAGACGGAACAGGGCCGATATCAGATCGGTTTGCGGAAAACCGGTGCCCAGCTCTCTCCGCTCACGTGGCAGGGGCAATGCGCCGGATGCCTGCTGCAAACCAGTCAGCCAACCCTGTATCCTGCCTTGTAGATCCGTCAGCGCAGCCTCCTGCGCTTCCCATCTGATTCCGACTGCAACCTGCAGGGCGGTGACCACACATTGCCACTTGCCGGATGTATCTGTTCCCAGCGCGACAAAGTCAGTCGCAAACGCAGGCAATAACTGTCGTACCAGACATTGCTTAAAACGAGTCTGGCAGGCCACATCATCGGTCTGATAATAAGCAGTGATCAGCAGTTCGCCCCAGCTCTCGTTATATTCCACACCCGGACCCAGTTCGCCGAGCATCCGCTGGCGACTCCAGACCGCCAGTTCTTCATCCGATGCCTGCTGCAACAGCCTGATAAAATGCGTCTTTCTGTCCATATTATCCATTCAGGTGGATTCTGCGACTGCAGCTCCGCTGCGCGCAGAATGACAGCATGCCAGATCGTAAACAAGTGCTGAGATAGCGAACCGACATCGGCTGCTTCTGGTGCAAACGCTAACCACTGTCACGAAGCAATCTCAGAAGTCGCCCAGATAATGCAGACGCGGTCGCACTGCGTCAACTGTCAGGTTTGTATGCACATATTCTGCCAGCCCCGGCACACTATCCGCCCGGATCCAGGGTGCCTGCCCGTCTGCACTCAGGGGTGCGGTACGCCCGTGATCTTCGTGCTGATAGCCCGGAAAAAAGTCCGGACTGTTTGCTGCCTCCACCACTGTCGGTTTGTGCAGCTGCTGCGCATCCAGTACATATTCAACCGTGACCAGACCGGCTTTATGCTGATAATCTGCTGCTCTGGCATAACCCGGTAATGCCAGATAACGCACCCAGTCCCGCGCTGTGTAGTCCGGGTGCTGGCTGAACACGTCATGCAACAATACCCAGACTACCGCCTGTGGCTCATGCCGGGCTAACCAGATCAGATTAAAGTCAGGCCGATGTTCCTGCATAACGCGCTGCGGCCTGTTTTCTGTCTGATGCTGCAACCGTGCCAGGCTGGCTTGCATGTGCTGCAATGAAGCGGTCTGTCTGCCACCCATCCAGCAGGTATACAGGGTACGCAGATCAATTATCCGGATCAGTCGGATGCTGCCCTGCAATGTTGATATCTGGCCATACGGTGCTTCGCCCCGCTGCGCATCCAGCAATCGGGTCAGAACTCGCTCCAGCCGGTCATAATAGACGATCTGTTGATCCGCACTGTCCGGCACCGGGCCAACGACATCAGCAGCAGATTCCCATGTCAGGATATCGGTCTGTATCTGGTTCCCACAGGTCGCTGCATCCGGGTGTGTTGACCGGACATCGGTCAGATCCAGCGCATGATTACGTGCCAGACGCCGGATGTCTGACGGATGATCCGGTTGACTGGCCTGATCCAGCAGGTGTTTCAGGTGCGCTACCATCGTCAGGTGCGGATATGGCCGTCGCCAAGCACGATGAACTTGACCGAGGTCAGGCCTTCCAGTGCGACCGGGCCACGCGCATGCAGCTTGTCGGTCGAAATGCCGATCTCTGCCCCCAGTCCATACTCAAATCCATCCGCAAACCGGGTGGACGCATTTACCATCACTGAGCTTGCATCCACTTCGCGCAGAAAACGGTGTGCCCGGGTGTAATTTTCGGTGACGATGCTGTCGGTATGTTGCGAGCCATGCGTATTGATGTGGCTGATCGCCTGCTCCAGGCTGGTAACGATCCGGATTGATAAGATGGGTGCCAGATATTCGGTATCCCAGTCTGCGTCTGTCGCTGGCACACAAGCCTCTCCCAGCAGGCGACAGGTCTCCGCACAACCGCGCAGTTCAACGCCCTGTTCCTGATAGGCCGCTGCCAGGGGTGGCAACAATTCTGCCGCTCGTGCCTGATGCACCAGTAAGGTCTCCAGTGTGTTGCAGGTGCCATAACGCTGGGTCTTCGCATTCATTGCTATGGCGTGTGCCTTGTCTGCATCGGCTGCTGCATCCAGATAGACGTGACAGATGCCATCCAGATGTTTGATCACCGGCACACGCGCCTGTGCACTGATGCGCTGGATCAGTCCCTTGCCGCCACGTGGAATGATCACGTCAATACTGTCCGGCTGGGTGATCATATGCCCGACTGCCGCACGATCTGTGGTATTCACCACCTGCACTGCATCCGGGGCGATGCCCGCCTGCTGCAGACCCTGCCGGATACCTTGTGCGATCGCCTGATTCGAGTGGTATGCCTCGGAGCCACCGCGCAGGATGGTCGCATTGCCCGACTTCAGACACAAGGCGGCGGCATCAGCGGTGACGTTCGGACGCGATTCGTAGATGATACCAATCACACCGAGCGGGACTCGCATCCGCCCGACCTGAATGCCGCTGGGACGGTAGCTCATATCAAAGATAGCACCGACCGGATCCGGCAGCGCTGCGATCTGGTGCAGACCCGCCAGCATGGTGTCAATGCGCGCCGGTGTCAGCTCCAGCCGATCCAGCAATGCCGCCTCCAGGCCTTTCTTCTGACCCGCTGCCAGGTCCTGCTGGTTTGCTGTGTGTAGTGCGGGTCGCGCCTGATCCAGATTGTCCGCAATACGGGTCAGTGCGGTATTTTTTGTCTGAGTAGTAATGGCTGCCAGTTGTTGTGCGGCTGTTCTGGCCTGGCGACCCAGAGTGTGCAGATAGGATGCAATATCTGTCATGTGGTGTCCTCGTGCGTCAGCAGTAGTGTGTCAACATTAGATAATCGGGCGAGAGTGAGCAGGGATTCCGGTATATCGGCCAGATGCAGGGTGATCGCCTGCTGCCTGGCCATGTCCAGCGCCTCCAGCAATAACGCCAATGCCGCACTGTTCGCCTGAGTGACTGCACGCAGCGAGACTGTGGCGGAACCGGTACAGGTTCTGAGCCAGGCCTCAAGCTGCGTCCAGATATCTGGCACGGTGGCAAAATCCAGACAACCGGACACGCACATTGTGTCCGGTGGTTCCGGAATGAGTTCAGCCTTCATGATGCCGGTTGATTCTTAGCCTGCAGTGCCCGGATCAGATGATCTATGCCATACTCAATCCGGGTCCTGCGCTCAGGTGCCTGACCGACCCCTGCGCGAATCAGGCTTTTGAAGGTACTGCGATAATTAGTAATCAGACTGATGCCTTCAACCACCACATCGTAGACCAGCCAGTCACGCTGCGGATGACGATGCAGCCGATAATTGATCGGGATCGTCCAGCCCTGCATATCAGTCACCTGTGTCGGTGCCAGCATCTTCTGCTGATCTTTACTGATTCGTACCGGCAGATACGTAATCTCCGGATCCGGATACAACAATAGCGTCTGTGCATATGATCGTATCAGCAGAGTCTGAAACGCCTGTACCAGTTGTTCCCGCTGTGTCGATGTTGCCCGACGCCAGAAGGGCCCCATCGCTGAACGGGTGATCCGCTCAAAATCAAATACCGGTGCCACCTTATGCTGTATCAGCGAATATAACAGACTTGGCTCTGCAGCAATGTCTGCATGCCGCTTCGCCAGCTCTGCGATCACCTGATCCACTGTATGTCTGACCACCTGTTGTGCCGCCAGTGGGTCAGCGGCCTGAGCCAGTCCGAGCCAGCCTGCCAGAATAGTGCCAACCAGCCAGTAACCTGTCTTTTTCATGGTGCCTCCTGTGCCTTACTGAATAAAAAACGTCCGATCATATCTTCCAGCACCAGTGCCGACTGGGTGGTGCCGATCGTATCGCCTGGTTGCAGCAGGTCGTCACTGCCACCCAGCTCCAGGCCGATATATTTTTCTCCGAGTAACCCGGCGGTTAATATCTTTGCAAAGGTATCCCGGGTGAGATGGTCGCGGTAGGCATCCTGTATTGTCAGCACAACCGCTGCTTGCAAATTGTCGGGATCATACGCAATACTATTGACCCGCCCGATGTTCACCCCGCTGAGTGTGACCGGCGCCCTGGGCTTCAGGCCACCGATATTATCGAAATAGGCCGTCACCTGGTACGACTCACCCTGATAAGTCTGGCCCAGATTACTGACCTGAAACGCCAGAAAGGCGAAGGCACCGATGCCGGCCAGGATGAATAATCCCACTGCGGTAGCCAGATGTTGTTGTTTCATCATAGTATGTCAGTAACTGAAAGGGAGTAAAGTTTTGGATATCAATCCTATTGTACAAAAAATCGCCGATCTGCGAGGGCGCGTGGCTGCGCTGAGGGGGTATCTTTGACTATCCGGCAAAACAGGAACGATTAGAGGAAGTCCTCGGCGAACTGGAAGATCCGGATATCTGGGCACAACCGGAAAAGGCACAGACTCTGGGGCAGGAACGTGCCTTACTGGAAGACGTGGTACTCGGGATTGATCAACTGGAGCGTACCCTCGCCGATTCGCACGATCTGCTGGAGCTGGCCATTGCCGAGCAGGATGCTGAGACGATTCAGGTCTTAACGGCTGATTTGCAGACGTGCGAACAGGCCGTTGCTCAACTCGAATTTCGCCGCATGTTTCCGGGCGAGATGGACCCGAATCATGCGTTTCTGGAGATTCAGTCCGGTTCCGGCGGCACCGAAGCGCAGGACTGGGCCGAGATGGTATTGCGCATGTATCTGCGCTGGGGCGAACAGCACGGCTTCCGGACCGAACTGATGGAGGCCTCTGCCGGTGAGGTCGCCGGGATCAAATCCGCAACAGTGCGGTTTGCCGGAGACTATGCCTATGGCTGGCTGCGTACCGAGACCGGTGTACACCGGCTGGTGCGCAAATCGCCGTTTGATTCCGGCAACCGGCGACATACCTCGTTCTGTGCAGTATTTGTCTCGCCCGAGATTGACGATTCGGTTGATATCGACATCAATCCCGCAGATCTGCGAATTGATGTCTATCGTGCCTCAGGAGCCGGTGGTCAGCACGTCAACCGGACCGAATCGGCAGTGCGGATCACGCATCTGCCGACGAATACCGTGACCCAGTGCCAGAATGATCGTTCCCAGCACAAGAACAAAGACCAGGCAATGAAGCAGTTGAAGGCAAAGCTGTACGAGCTGGAGATGCAGAAGCGCCGGGAGCAGGCACAGGCCGTGGAAGAGACCAAATCGGATATCGGCTGGGGCAGCCAGATTCGTTCTTACGTGCTGGATGCCTCCCGCATCAAAGACCTGCGCACGCAGGTTGAAACCGGCAATACTCAGGCGGTGCTGGACGGCGACCTGGATCAGTTTATCGAAGCCAGTCTGAAAGGTGGCCTGTAACCTGACACCTGCATGGGGTCAACTGCAGTGTTTACCCTACAAGCCCCAGACAGTGACCTGGCGGGTACCTGCAGACTGTGTCTGGTGCCAGATGCGGTCCTGCCATGCAACATCCGGACGACGATCAAACATCAGCAGATGCGCCTCGGTTGCACCACACTGATCAGCATAGGCTGCAGTCTGCTGCAGACCACGTGCGATATCCGTCCTGAGTGACGCATGCCGCAGCTTCAGTTCCAGCACAATCCGTTGTGTCTCACCCTGCCTGCCCACCATACGATCTGCCGGCCATTCCAGATACAGGTCGGTGCGCCTGCGGCCCAGTCCGTATTCACGGGTGATACGCCCGCCACCATTCACCACGCGCTGCAGAAATGCCTGCAGCAACAGTTGCGGCCCGGCTTCTTTATAATCAAAACATTCGATCCAGGCATCTGACTGTTCGCGGAAAAACTGCTGGAATGCCAGCAACAGCTTCGGCATATCCAGCCGGTGCTGCGGGGTCACATACAAGTCAGTCTGGTGGGTGATCGTGATCTGGCTGGTCCAGATCAGCTCGCGCGGGATCGCTTCCTGATAGATCCGGTTGGCAATCCGCAGGCTCGGGCTCAGTGTGATCAGACCCAGATCAGCAACATATTGTGCATCGTCAGTCGCAATATCGGCATGCGTATCGGTACCGGCCAGCAGGGCCGCGATCACCCGGTGTACCCGCGCTTCACGCAATTTATCAGTCAGCTGATCCAGATGGGTCGTGCGTTCCTGAATCAGACCTTCGCGCGCAGCATGATAATCTGCCAGGGTCACCGGCACCTGGCGATCCCGCAGATGCGGTGTGCGCTGGGTCAGCTCATAGCCGAGTGCATTCACCAGCCAGGGCTGGCCCTGCGTGTCCTGCCACAATTCGGGATAAATCGCATCAGCAAACGTCTGGCCGGTAGCCTGAGTATGTTGCTGCCATAAGGCACGTACTTCCGTTGCGCTCAGGTTGCCCAGACGCAGTGACATCGCCTTGATATTGAAGGCGGAACCCCCGGTGATCACTTCCCGTCCGGCATCCTGCATCCGGTAATCACGTACATCACGCACACCGCACAACACGATGGAGATCGGAAAGGAGTACGGGCGTTGCGCATAACCGGCCCGGATCTGGCGCAATAATGAAATCAGGGTATCACCCACCAGAGCATCCACTTCATCCAGAAACAACACCACCGGCCGGTCGGATGCCATCGCCCAGGCCTGCAACAACGCCGTGAACAGCGATTCTGCATCACACCGGTCACGTTCTGCGTGTAGCCAGTCAGTCAGCCAGGAACTGTTCAGATAGACCCGGGCAGCCAGTGCGACAGCGGTTGCTGCCGCACGGATGCCGCGTTCGACGCGTCCACGTGCCGCCTGTGCAGCTTCAATGTTCGCATACAGAGCGCGATAACGACCCTGCTGATTCAGGTGTTCCATCAGGGCCAGCAGACAGGTGGTCTTACCGGTCTGACGTGGCGCATGCAGAATAAAATAGCATTCCTGCTCAATCAGGGTGTGTATATGCGCCTGATCAATCCGTTGCAACGGATTGATCAGATAATGTTTACCGGCAACTGACGGCCCGGCATTGTTAAAAAAACGTTCCATATCCAATAAGGTATCCTGCGCCTGATGATGCATGTATCCCGTTATGATCTGATTATTGTCGGTGGCGGCATGACCGGCGCCACCTGTGCCGCAGCGGCGGCACAATCCGGATTCCGCATTGCCCTGCTGGAACAGACACCACCCGGCCCACCCGGCGAAGACTGGCAGCCGCAGGTCTCTGCGCTGAACCTGCGCTCACAACAGATATTAACCGACCTGCAGGTCTGGTCTGTGCTGCAACGCTGCACAGCTTACCAGACCATGCGGGTCTGGGCAGAACACCGCTGTCACGAGATCCGGTTTCAGGCCAGCGATACAAATGCACCTGAACTGGGACACATTGTGGAAAATACCTGTCTGGTTGCTGCACTCTGGCAGACACTCCGCCAGTCCGACCAGGTGGACATCCTGTGCGGCAAACAGATCGCAACCCTGACCAGCACAGACCAGAGCAGCCAGATTCACTGCACCGACCAGACGACCCTCAGTGCTGATCTGATCATCGGCGCGGATGGTGCCCGCTCGACGATCCGTACACTGGCCCGGATCGGACTGCAACGCCGGGACTATGATCAGCACGCCCTGGTCACGCTGGTACGCAGCACCACACCACAACAAACCACCACGGCCTGGCAACGTTTTTTACCGCAGGGCCCACTTGCCCTGTTACCACTGGGCACACACCATTATGCTATCGTCTGGAGCCAGACCCCGGCCCGGGCGGCACACCTGCAACACCAGCCCGCAACCGAATTTATAACCGCCCTCAGTCAGGCCAGCCAGGACTGTTGCGGCCCGCTGCAACTGGCGGGCGCACGCCGTACCTTTGCCTTACACAGCCAGACCGCACTGCGCTACGTACAACCCGGCGTTGCCCTGATCGGCGATGCTGCGCACGTGATCCATCCGCTTGCCGGACAGGGCGTCAATCTGGGACTGGCCGATGCACAGGTACTGATCAGCACCCTGGCCGCTGCCCGTGCCCGCCGTGAACCGCCGGGACGCCTGGCGGTACTGCGCCGGTATGAACGCGCCCGGCAGGGCCCGGATCGTATCACCCGGTGCGGCATGGATATGATCCACCACCTGTTCACCCACCCGAACCCCGGACTCAGACAGCTGCGCAACGCCGGACTCGGACTGATCGGCCACAACCTGACGTTCCGCCGTGCCTGTGAGCGCATCGCATCCGGTGTGATATAAATGCGGGAAGCGTTATCCGGAGCAGGACTCGCCGGGGGTCGCCATACACCCATCCGTGGGGGCTCGGCTGCGGCCATCCATGGCCGCAGACGCCCCCGGCAAGCCCTGCCCGGATAACGTCTTAGGCGGAACCTCGACAAATGCACCGGCAGACCAGCTGGGCTGATGCAATGTCACACCAGTATCCTGCCAGGAGGCCTGGCTGGCCTGGCTCCGGATCAACGAGACGCGAAATTCAATATAGTACAGATGAGGCTCAGGTACCTGATACAGCCAGACCAGACGCTCTTTTTCATCGGGCAGCAGCTGTACCTTATTTATCTTCACCGGAAAGTCCGCACCCGCTTTATGCCAGGATTTAGTCCGGACGGGTAACTGACCGCGCTGACCAGACGTGTTCGTGGGTGCAAATTGCACCGGATACACCCGGAACGGGGGCTGCGTCAGATCCAGTATTTCTTTGAAATGACCCTCGTTTTCCAGCGTCACTTCGACCCAGATCGTATCACCCGCCTGTTGCGTACGCCAGTGTTCGGCCTGCAACTGCACATTGATCACCGGCCAACTGTGCTGTGCAAGCTGCTGAGTCTGCAGTCTGGCCCGTTCGATCTGATCCGTAGTGACAAAGGTGAACAATGCCCAGGCCCCACCCAATAGCAGAGCAACAATCGCCAGACTATCGCGCACTGTCGCCAAGCTGGGTACCCTGTCGCGCCAAAGGTTAATCATGGTAGCTGAACCAGGGTCAGGGCACCATGGCGCAACGCATGAGCTGACAACATATCCATACCCTCCAGCCACTGCATGTGGCGTGTCCTCAAACAATGCAGCGATCCGCTACGATTCGGTTCAGAGTCCCCAGACCGTGATCCGGTGGTTCCCGGCAGACTGTGTCTGGTGCCAGATCCGGTCCTGCCATGCAACATCCGGACGGCGATCAAAGATCAGCAGATGCGCTTCGGTTGCACCACACTGATCGGCATAGGCTGCAGTCTGCTGCAGCCCACGTGCGATATCGGTCTTGAGTGATGCATGCCGCAGCTTCAGCTCCAGCACAATCCGTTGTGTCTCGCCCGGCCCACCCACCGTATGATCTACCGGCCATTCCAGATACAGGTCGGTACGCTTGCGGCCCAGTCCGTATTCACGGATGATACGCCCGCCGCCGTTCACCACGCGCTGCAGGAATGCCTGCAGTAAGAGTTGTGGCCCGGCTTCTTTGTAATCAAAACATTCGATCCAGGCATCTGACTGCTCGCGGAAAAACTGCTGGAATGCCAGCAATAATTTCGGCATATCCAGCCGGTGCTGCGGAGTGACATACCAGTCGGTCTGGTGGGTGATCGTGATCTGGCTGGTCCAGATCAGTTCGCGCGGGATCGCTTCCTGATAGATCCGGTTGGCGATCTGCAGGCTCGGGTGCAGTGTGATCAGGCCCAGATCGGCGACATATTGCGCATCGTCGGTCGCGATATCGGCATGTGTGTCGGTACCGGCCAGCAGTGCCGCGACCACCCTGTGCACTCGCGCTTCACGCAGCTTATCAGTGAGCTGATCCAGATGGGTGGTACGGGCCTGAATCAGGCCTTCGCGCGCAACATGATAATCCGCCAATGTGACCGGCACCTGACGATCCTGCAGATGTGGTGTACGCTGGGTCAGTTCATAACCGAGTGCATTCACCAGCCAGGGCTGGCCCTGTGTGTCCTGCCACAATTCGGGATAAATCGCATCGGCAAATGTCTGTCCGGTGGCCTGAGTATGTTGCTGCCATAAGGCACGTACTTCCGTTGCGCTCAGGTTTCCCAGACGCAGTGACATCGCCTTGATATTGAAGGCGGATCCACCTGTGATTACTGCCCGTCCGGCTGTCTGCATCCGGTAGTCGCGTACATCGCGTACCCCGCACAAGATGATGGAAATCGGAAAGGCATGCGGGCGTTGCGCATAACCGGCCCGGATCTGGCGCAACAATGAAATCAGGGTATCCCCGATCAACGCATCCACTTCATCCAGAAACAATACGGTTGGCCGAGCCGTGTGGCCAGCCCAGTCAGCAAGCAGTTCGGTCAGGGCACTCTCCGGATCGTCCTGTACCAGCAAGCCGGGCCTGTGGCAGTAACCGTTCTTCCTGCAGATAGGTACGGGCCCGGTGCGCAATGGTGAAGCACACGGTGCGCAGTGCCTGCGCAACATCTTCACGCGCGGCCTGGGCCGCTTCGATGTTCGCATACAGGGCGCGATAGCGGCCCTGCCGGTTCAGGTATTCCATCAGCGCGAGCAGACAGGTGGTCTTGCCGGTCTGGCGCGGCGCATGCAGCACAAAATAGCGTTTTTGTGCAATCAGTCCTTCTATCTGTGCCAGATCCAGACGATGTAGCGGATCAATCACATAGTGATCAGCGGCGACCGATGGCCCGGCATTATTAAAAAAGCGTTCCATAGTTCAACAAGGTATCCTGCTGTCTCAGTGCCAGCATTAGCCTGTCATGGTGCTCCGGGGTACGCCATAAAGATGGCACCGGCATGGCGGATCTGCAGCCGAGCCCCCACGGATGGGTTTATGGCGTACCTCAGAGAACAGACTGGGGTCATGCTGACACTATATAAGTTTCATGGCTGCAGCATACCAGCTCACATCAGGTTAAATCGCACTCAATCACTCGCTGAACAATTCAATCTCACCGTTTACCACAACGCTCAGGCGTTGCGTACCTGCTTCCAGTGTCACCGGAGCTGCGGTATCCGCTGTTGCCAGCAACATCCGTTCGTGCCGTAACGGGCGTGGTGTAAAGCCCTGCCCGCCACCATTGACGTCCACCCGTACCAGTCGGTAGCGCTGCATACCGAGTGCACGGGTGATCTCAAACGCGCGTTGCTGAAAATTTTCCAGTGCCGTCCGGGTCAGGGCTGACTGATGTTGCTGTTGCTGTGCCGGAGAAACCTGATAATCCAGCGACTGCAACTGCAGTTCCGACTGCAACTGACCCAGTACAGAACCTAACAGCTGACTATCCCGGCTCGTCAGCCGCAGACTCTGCTGTACCCGCCAGCGTGCTTTACGTTTTTTATCGTGGATCGGATAAGTCCGGTACGACAGGGTGCGCACCTTAATCCGGCTGTGTTGTTTGACATGATCTACAGCCCGCTGAATGATCTGATTCACGTCATGCGCCAGCCGGTCGGCATGTCGTCCCTCACGTTGTGCAGACAGAACTGCGACCATCAGATCCTGCTGCACTTCAATCTGTGCTTCCGCCCTGAACGATACTCTGTTATAGGCATCCGTTTCTGCAGCCCAGCTGATCGCCGTACATAACATCAGTATTCCGCCTGCAAACCATGACCTGCTCATCTGATTCTCTCCTGACTCATACCTGAAGCATCGGTTAAAATAATGCGTCCTGTGGCTGCCTGTCAGCAAAACCTATTGTATCCTGTTATCTCCGGAAACATATACCCATGCCTTTTTATGAGTACCGTTGTTCTGCCTGCGCTCATGAGTTTGACGCGATGCAGAAAATGAGCGATGCCCCCCTCACCGACTGCCCGGAGTGCCAGCAGTCAACTCTGGTAAAACTGATTTCAGCTGCCGGATTTCAACTGAAGGGTAGCGGCTGGTATGTCACTGACTTCAAAGATAAGAAGAAACCGGCCAGGCCGGATGACAAAAAAACTGACAAACCGGCGGATAAGACAGATAAAACCAGCTCATCAGACAACAAGACCCGATCTGAAAAAACGACCAGCAGCGACTGATCACGCTCTCATTTCCACTATATTATTCCTCCTGATCCGGAAATACCATGCGTAGCCATTATTGCGCTGAACCTGATAACCGGCAGATTGGCCAGACAGTTGAACTCTGCGGCTGGGTCAACCGCCGTCGGGATCACGGTGGTGTCATCTTTATCGACCTGCGGGATCATACCGGCCTGATTCAGGTCGTATATGACCCGGACGATGCCGATACCTTCGCTATTGCGGAAACAGTCCGCAATGAATTTGTGCTGCAGATCCGGGGCCGGGTGCGGGCCCGCCCGGCGGGGACACTGAACCCGTTGCTGGCAACCGGCGAAATTGAAGTGCTGGGTACCGGACTGCTCATACTGAACCGGGCGGCAACCCCGCCGTTCCAGCAGGATGATACCAATCTGTCAGAAGAATTGCGGCTGCGTTACCGCTATCTGGATCTGCGGCGCCCGGATATGCAACGTAACCTGCGCCTGCGTACCCGGGTGACGCAGACGATACGACGCTATCTGGACGCACAGGACTTTCTCGATATTGAGACCCCGCTGCTGACCCGCGCCACACCGGAAGGCGCACGTGACTATCTGGTACCCAGCCGGGTACATGCCGGACAGTTTTTTGCCCTGCCACAATCGCCGCAACTGTTCAAACAATTGCTGATGATGTCCGGAATGGATCGGTATTACCAGATCGTACGCTGCTTCCGTGACGAGGACCTGCGTGCCGACCGCCAGCCGGAATTCACCCAGCTGGATATAGAGCTGGCATTTGTGGATGAAGCACGGATCATGCAGCTGACTGAAGGCCTGATCCGCACCTTATTCCGGGAAATATCTGATGTGGACCTGCCAGATCCATTTCCGCGCCTGACTTATGCTGAGGCGATACGTCGTTATGGTTCAGACCGGCCTGATCTGCGCTGCGATCTGGAGCTGGTTGATATCGGCGACCTGATGCAGACTGTTGAGTTCAAGGTCTTTGCCGGCCCTGCCCGTAACCCGCAAGGTCGTGTCGCGGCCCTGCGCCTGCCCGGTGGTGGCCAGCTCAGTCGCCGCGAGATTGACGACTATACCGACTATGTCAGCATCTATGGTGCCAGAGGTCTGGCCTATATTAAGATCAATCAGCGTGCGCAGGGACGCGACGGCCTGCAATCACCGATTCTGAAATTTCTGCCTGATACGGTAATAGAGACATTGCTCAGCCGTTGCCAGGCACAGGATGGTGATATCATTTTTTTCGGCGCGGATCAGGCACATGTCGTCAACGAAGCACTCGGCGCATTGCGGACCAGGCTGGCCGCAGATCATGGTCTGCTACGCGATACCTGGCAACCGGTCTGGGTCATTGATTTTCCGATGTTTGCCCAGGACCCGGCAACACAACGCTGGCAGGCACTGCACCATCCATTCACCGCACCGCAACCAGACCACCTGGCGCAGCTCGCTACTGCCCCCGGTGAGTGCCTGTCCCGTGCCTATGATATGGTGCTGAACGGCACCGAAATCGGCGGTGGTTCAATCCGTATTCACCAGCCGGATGTACAGCAGCAGGTGTTCCGGCAACTGGGCATAACATCCGACGAAGCACGCGAAAAATTCGGCTTTCTGCTGGATGCGCTGCAATATGGTGCACCGCCACATGGCGGTATCGCATTCGGTCTGGATCGTCTGGTGATGCTGATGGCCGGTGCCAGCTCAATCCGTGACGTGATGGCATTTCCGAAGACGCAGCGCGCCAGTTGTCCACTAACGGCAGCACCTGCAACAGTGAGTCGTACGCAGACACGTGAGTTGCACATCAGACCACTGGCAGAGCGTTCTTCATATGACTGAGTTACTCCGGAGCCAGCAGAAATGTGGCTGTCCATATTAATTGTGGTGATGTTTGTCGGCATCGTAGCCAGCCTGGCGACGGCTCTGTTCCGACTGGTACGTGACTCATCCGATAGCAAGGGTACACTGCGCGCCCTCACCATACGTATCGGTCTGTCAGTCGCGCTGTTTGCGGTGCTGATGCTGTTGATTGCGTTTGATGTGATTCAGCCGCACGGCGTGTATCCTGCTGTGCCACTTCAGCCCGGTCACTGAACTCAGCGGAATATCGTTTGTCCGGTCATTGCAGCTGGCTGCGGCAGCCCCAGCATCTGTAACAGAGTCGGTGCGATATCGCATAAGGCAGCACCGTCACGTAGCTGTGTCGTCTGCTGCCCGATATATAACAATGGTACCGGATTGGTGGTATGCGCGGTATGCGGCTGGTCCGTTTGCAGATCGCGCATCTGTTCTGCATTGCCATGGTCAGCCGTGATCAGAAGTTCGCCACCCGCTGCCTGTGTCGCGGCCACCACTTGTCCGATACAGGCATCCAGCACCTCGACTGCCTGCACTGCGGCGGCATAATTGCCGGTATGGCCGACCATGTCGCCATTCGCATAGTTGCAGATGGTCGTATCATAGGTTCCTGCCGTGATCGCTGCTACCAGCTTGTCGGTTACTTCCGGTGCACTCATGGCCGGCTGCAGGTCGTAGGTTCTGACCTGAGGTGATGGTACCAGGATGCGCGTCTCTCCCTCGTTCGGCTCTTCAACTCCGCCGTTGAAGAAAAAAGTGACATGCGCATATTTTTCAGTCTCCGCAATGCGCAACTGACGCAGGCCATGCCGGGCGAGGACGGCACCTAACATATCTTTCAGCTGTACCGGCGGATATGCGACGGGTACCGCAAAGTCTTTGTGGTATTCGGTCAGGGTGACATGGCGCGCCAGTTGTGGCCAGGCAGCGCGCTGAAATCCGGTGAACACCGGCTCAATCAGGGTACGTGTGATCTGGCGCACCCGGTCTGCGCGGTAGTTCATGTTGATCACGACATCACCATTCCGCATAGGCACAGCAGCGCCGATGCGGCTGGGTTCAATAAATTCATCCGTTTCGCCTCGCGCATAGGCTGCAGCCAGCGCGGCTTGCGCGTCCTCATACTGATATGCTGCAATACCTTGCGTAAGCAGGTCGTATGCTGGCTGGATACGCTCCCAGCGCTGATCCCGATCCATCGCATAGAACCGCCCGACCAGGCTCACCAGTCGCCCCACCCCCAGTTGGGTACACTGTGTCTGCAGACGGGCTAAGGATTCTGCCGCCGATTGCGGTGGACAGTCCCGTCCGTCAGTAAATGCGTGTACGGCGACCTGATGTGCGCCTCGTGCTGCGGCCAGACGCAACATTGCATAGATATGGTCCTCGTGGCTGTGCACCCCACCGGATGACAGCAGTCCCAGGATATGCAGGGTGCTGCCAGCGACAATTGCCGTGTCCACTGCCTCAATCAACACCGGGTTGTTATAGAAATCGCCTGTTTGTATTGCCTGCCCGATCCGGGTCAGTTCCTGGTAGACCACCCGACCAGCACCCAGATTCTGATGGCCGACCTCTGAATTACCCATCTGGCCTTCGGGCAGTCCGACCGCCAACCCGGCAGTCTGTAATGTGGTATGTGGATAGTCTGCCCACAACCGGTCCCAGTTGGGTGTTGCGGCCTGGTGGATCGCATTATCAGCGGCGGCTGTGCGTATGCCCCAGCCATCCAGTATCAATAAGACTGCCGGTCTGATTCGTGTCATTGTGTACCTGTCTGGTCCGGAAGCATTTATATCACCACCGTTTGTCATAAAGACGGTCTGACTATCATCATTATGGCTTAGGTTGATGCCGAATTTAGACATCAGCTGGTTGCGCGATTCAGCAATAGAACACCAGCTTGGATTTAATATTGATTGTTATCAGTTATTTGGTTATCTGAAATCATGTTACTCTGATTGTTATTATTTTGAATCTCTGGCTTTACCCAGGCATCAGGATCGTTATTTTACGCTGGGATTCGATCCCGGATTTTTGATCACAGCACGTAACGATGTCCTGGAGTTGTCTGGCAATGCAGAAGTTCTGCACAAGGCCACGGGGCAGAAAAACACAGGCCTTTTGCTTTTTTCTGTAGACAATCCGTACCATTTTATTCAGCAATCAGTGTTTAATCATTCCTGTCGGCTGCAGCAGGGCGGATTGATTGGTTATTTTTCGCATGAGGCAGTCAGTTATTTTGAACCCGGCCTGCAGTTAGAAGAACATGCTGATTTCAGTCATTTCAAGCTGGGTTTTTATTATGACGGCCTGATATATGACACGACGACAGGCATTCTGTCTTATTACTCATTATATCAGGATCGTGTTGATCTGGTCAGGCGTCTGGTTGCTGAAGCAGCATCTTATCCTCTGCCAACCCGGTTAGCTCAGATTGATTTTACCGGAGATAGTGTCACACAAAATCAATTTATCGCTGCAGTCAATCATACAAAAGAAAAAATTCGTCAGGGTTTTTCTTTTCAGGCCGAAGTAGGGTTTAAATCAAATTATCGAATCAGTGGAGATAAATCCGCTATTTATCATCGTCTGCGTCAGGTTAACCCTGGCCCTTACATGTTTTACCTCGTGTCTGGTGAACAGGAGCTGTTTGGTGCCAGCCCTGAGATACTGATTTCAGCTAAACAAGGCCGATTATTGACGACGCCGACCGCTGGTACGATTGTTCGGGGTAAAAATGAGCTGGAAGATCAGCGTTTAGCACGTCAGTTGCTTGGCGATCCGAAAGAAATTGCCGAGCATAATATGCTGGTTGATCTGCACCGTAATGATTTAGCACGTGTATGCCAGCCGGGTTCGGTACAGGTGTCTGATTTAATGTATATTATCCGGTTCAGCCATGTGCAACACATTGTATCTGACGTCGTTGGCACTTTGCGAGCAGACAAATCTGCCTTTGATGCGCTGGCAGCTATTTTCCCCGGCGGTGTGGTGACGGGTGCACCGAAGATTGAAACGATTAAAATCATCACAGAAAATGAGCAGGCACCCAGAGGTCCTTATGGCGGTGCTGTCGGACGCTTTTCGTTCAATGGCGATTGTGATTTCTGTTTGCCAATCCGCAGCTTTTTCTGCGCAGGTGATAATTGCTTTGCGCAGACTTCAGCCGGTATTGTGTATGATTCCGTTCCGGAACAGGAGTATCGTGAGGTGACGCATAAGCTGGCTGCTATGCGCCAGGTCCTGCAGGAGTTAGGGGGAAGTCATCATGTCTGAACGACGCCGGATCCTGTTAATTGATAATTATGACTCGTTCACCTTTAATCTGCAGCACCTGATTCAGATTCACTCTGATGTCATGCTGACTGTGCGCCGCAATGATCAGGATTTTCTGTCTGAATTAGAGCAGGGCGTGTATGCCGGTGTGGTGATTGGCCCCGGGCCAGGTTCACCGGAAGACAGACATTATTTTGGCCATAATCAGGAAGTGATTCTGCGTTTTGGCACCCATGGCCTGCCGATTCTGGGGGTCTGTCTGGGCTTTCAGGGCATCTATCACAGTTTTGGCGGACGCCTCAGAATTGCAGCCTTACCAATGCATGGTAAAGTCAGCCAGCTGAATATCCGGGAGCCTGGTGTCCTGTTTCAGGATGTGCCATCAGGTGCGCGTGTCATGCGTTATCATTCTATTATGGCTGACTTTACAGAATCAGCACCTGATTGTTTGTATCCGACAGCCTTTACATGCTCTGACAGTAAGGAAGACTCTGTCACGCAGAATGGTGTTGAACTGATGGCTCTGGAACACCGTGACTATCCTATTTTTGGTGTGCAGTTTCACCCGGAATCATTTGCTACCGAATATGGTGGCCGGATGATCAGAAACTTTCTGCATACCTGCCAGTAGTATGGGCATTGAAGTGGCTGCTGAAAAAGTGTTGCAGACAGTCGTACGGACTGTGACTTCAGAGGCTGCCATGATCGCACTGGGAATGCAACTGGGGCAGAGCCCGGCGTGTTCCGGCACAGTCTTTCTGCAAGGCGAAATGGGGGCCGGTAAGACGACTCTGGTGCGTGGCCTGTTGCGTGGTAAAGGCTACATGGGCATCGTAAAAAGCCCGACTTACGCACTGATGATGTCTTACCATCTGACGACAGGCCTCTGTTATCATCTGGATTTGTATCGTCTGAGCACGCGTGGTGAGGCAGAGTTTCCGGGCTTCCGGGATTTATTCACCGGGCCTGCCCTGATCTTAATTGAGTGGCCTGACTGTGTATCAGACTGGCTACTGCCTGATCTGTGTCTGCAGGTATGTTATGACGGTGCTGACAGACGCCGGATGACGCTGCAGGCCTGTACTCAGACTGGAAATAATCTGCTTTGTGGCTTGTCTGTATAAGCCCTGATCTGCCATAATGCGTCGATGGTTCCTGCGGGTCTCTCGCAATGTGATGTAGTGAATCTGGTCAGGCCCGGAAGGGAGCAGCCACAACTATGGAAACAGGTGCTGAGATGTGCTGGCAGGAGCCATTTCCCGTTATACGTTGCGTTCGGTATCAAATGCAATAATGTGTGGTCTGGGCGTGAAGCGCCAGCCCCGATCGCGGGCGTGGTTCATCACCACACCGTAGGAATGCATGAGTGCCGCCCGACTGTCACCAGCCGGCATCACCCAGACCTTGTCGTCCGGGATCTGCAGTTGTTGTAAAAAATCTTCCAGCTCATCCAGTGCGCTCAGTTCCGCATTCAGTACCGGCTTGATCTGGTAGTCCTGATGGGCATCTATCAGTTGCCGGATCGCAGTCAGATTCAGCCGGTATCTGTTATGCTGCCGGATCATGTGCGCATCCACCACTTGGCCGAGCGGCGTTCGGATCCCGGTCTCCGGAATCGTGTTGGCAAACTTCGGGCTGATACTGAGCAGGTTGATCGGATGGTCGGTCGCAACAAAGTGGCTGCCTTCTGTCTCCAGGGTCATATGGATATGATGCTGGTGTGCAAAGTGCATCAGTTCGTTGATCAGTGCCGGATGCAGCGTCGGCGAGCCGCCGGTCAGGATCATGTCTCTGATTTGTGGATTTTCGGCATACAAGGCCTGCACATGGTGCAGGCTGTATCTGCCCTTTTCCGGATGGATTGAGGTATACCAGCTATCGCACCAGCCTCCGCTCCCGAAATAACATCGATGGGTGCAGCCAGTGGTGCGTACGATGATCGCCGGATGGCCCGCCCGTGAGCCTTCTGCCTGGATTGCCGGATACAGAGCGAGGATAGGTAATCGTTTGTGATGATCGGCAATTCTGCCTGTCATCTCAAGACAGTACCTGGTCTATCACTTCAGTCACGTGTGGCACGGTCAGACCATAATGGGCAAACAAATCGGCTGCCGGGGCTGATGCACCAAACTGGTCAATACCGATCACAGCACCCTGGCTACCGACATAACGCCACCAACCGTCTGTTGCCGCTGCTTCTATCGCGATGCGGGCGGTCACTTGCGGTGGTAATACAGCATCCCGATAGGCCTGTGCCTGAGCAGCAAAGACTTCCAGGCAGGGCAGGCTGACCACGCGGATCTGGTGCTTGCTGGCAGCAGCAGCAGCCATCGCCAGTCCGACTTCAGATCCGGTTGCCAGCAGGATACCGTCCGGTTCGCCTGCCGTATCGCGCAGGATATAGCCACCGCGCCGGATCGCATCAACCTGTTGTGCGGTACGCGATTGATGCGGTAGTTTCTGGCGCGAGAATACCAGACTGACCGGCCCTGCCGTGCGTTCTATCGCGGCAGCCCAGGCCACCGCCGTTTCAACGGTATCGCAGGGCCGCCAGACCATCAGGTTCGGGATCATGCGCAGGGTGGGCAGATGTTCTATGGCCTGGTGGGTCGGCCCGTCTTCGCCCAGTCCGATGGAATCGTGCGTGAACACGAAGATGTTACGGATGCACATCAATGCAGCCATGCGCAGTGCATTACGCGCATAATCCGAAAAGGTCAGGAAGGTCGCGCCGAACGGGATCAGTCCGCCATGCAGGCTGATCCCGTTCATGATTGCGCTCATACCAAATTCGCGTACGCCATAGTTGATGTAGTTACCAGCCTGCCGGTTGTGTCGCAGAGGTGTATGGCCAGACCATTCGGTCAGGTTGGAACAGCCCAGATCAGCAGATCCACCGATCAGTTCGGGCAACGCCGGGGCCAGTGCTTCAAGACAGGCCAGCGAAGCCTGCCGGGTCGCCTGGTCGGTCGCCTGCGTGACGCAGGTCTGTATCCAGTCCTGTACGATTTGTGTCCACCCGGCTGGCAGATCGCCGGCGATCCGACGTTCGTATTCTGCTGCCAGTTCCGGGTGCGCCTGTGCATACGCGGCAAACCGTGTCTGCCAGGCCGCTTCCTGCGCTGCACCCTGTGCACGTGCATCCCAAGCCTGTGCAATGTCTTCCGGCATGACGAAAGGATCGGCAGTCCAGCCAAGCTGTTGCCGGGTCAGTGCCACTTCTTCTGCACCCAGCGGGGTACCATGACACGCATGGCTCCCCGCCTTATTCGGTGCACCCTGGCCGATGGTGGTCCGACAACAGATCAGGGTCGGCTGCAGCCGGTTCACCTGCGCCTGTTGTATCGCCTGGCGGATGGCTGCCGGGTCGTGCCCATCCACTGCCGGCAATACCTGCCACTGATACGCCGCAAAGCGTTGCGGCGTATCATCTGCAAACCAGCCTGCCACCGGGCCATCAATTGAGATGCCGTTGTCATCCCAGAATACAATCAGCTTTCCGAGTCCCAGCGTACCTGCCAGCGCACAGGCTTCATGCGAGATGCCTTCCATCAGACAACCGTCGCCCAGAAACACGTAGGTATAGTGGTCCACGATCTCGTGCTCAGGCCGATTTAACTGAGCGGCCAGCACCTGTTCGGCGATCGCCATACCGACCGCATTCGCGATACCCTGACCCAGCGGTCCGGTAGTCGTCTCAACACCGGGCGTTGCACCATATTCCGGATGGCCTGGTGTTCTGGAATGCAGTTGTCGGAATTGTCTGAGGTCGTCAATTGTCAGGTCGTAGCCGGTCAGATGCAGCACCGCATACAACAGCATGGACGCATGCCCGTTCGAGAGCACGAACCGGTCCCGTTCCGGCCAGTCCGGATTGGCCGGGTGATGTCGCAGATAATCGCGCCATAAAACAGTCGCGATGTCGGCCATACCCAGCGGGGCACCCGGATGGCCGGAATTGGCGTGCTGAATGGCGTCCATACTCAGGGCACGGATCGCGTTGGCCAGCATCTGATCAGTTGGCATGTGCATTATTATGAAGTTTCAGCATCAGGTAGAAACAGGGCATCCGGTGTGACAATCGCATCCAGCGGGATGTCGCGGGACGTTACCGGTAAGGTTTCACATTGTTGTTCGCTGAACGCGATCCCGAGCAGCCAGGGTCGCGGCCAGTGGCGACAATAGCGCCGGAAGGCAAAGGTGCGATCATAATAGCCACCACCCATGCCCAGGCGATTCAGTTGCGCATCAAATCCCAGCAGGGGCGTCAACACGAGATCCAGTCGTCCGGGGTGAATACAATGCCGCCAGGCTACATCCGGCTCCGGGATATTATAGCGATTAGGCTGCAGCCGTGTGGCAGCTGTCCAGGGGGCGAAGATCAGTTTGCGGGGTAAGAAGGGGTGTAAGACAGGCAGGTAGATGTGCTGGTGCTGTGCTGATCCGATCACTGCGAGTGGATCAGCTTCTCCACGACAGGGGATGTAGCCAGCGATGTGATGTGCCCGGCGAAACACCGGGAGTTGCCGGATACGAGCAGCAAGCCGCACACTGGCCTGTGCGCGATAGTCTGGCGGGAGCCGGCGGCGACGTTGTTTCAGTTCGTGCCGCAATTCATTCAGTATCATAGTAACCGGGCGCAGGGTACATCATGCGTATCCGGAAGGGAGTTTCCCGCGTATGCCGAGACTGTTCATGCCTCCCTGAACCGCCATTGCAGGTGGGATCACCGAAACGCTCGAAGTGTTCCACAGGATAATGGATCAACATACCACGTCTCAGGCTGAGACCCCGGGTCGGATACAGGCATCGGTCAGGAATCTTGCGCAGCAGTACTCCTGCACCGCAGGAAACAGGGTCACAGGATAATGTGATTTATGTCATTCAGCAAGCAGCAATTTCGCCGCGATTCGAGATGTGGTGATCTCAGTGCCAGCGTGATCCGGTCACGGTTCTCCGAGGTACGCCATAAACCCATCCGTGGGGGCTCGGGCGATGCTGACACTGATAGTTGGTACCATACTCAGGAGTATCAGCCCACATCAGTCTGAGCCACACTTGGCCAGTGGTGTGCGCAGCAATTGCAATGTCTCTGCCACCTGTTCACGTAACTGTGTGATACGTGCCCTGGCCACGGTGACTGTCGGCTCAGCAGGCTGAGCCGCCTGTTGTACCAACTGCTGGCGAGCACCTTCTATGGTAAAACCCTGTTCATACAGCAGATGACGAATCTGACAGATCAGCTCAACATCATGCCGCTGATAATAACGGCGGTTACCACGGCGTTTGTTCGGCTGCAGCTGCGGAAATTCCTGTTCCCAATACCGCAGGACATGCGACTTCAGTGCACACAGCTGACTCACTTCACCAATCGTGAAATAACGCTTCGCCGGGATCGTCAGGCTGACTTCCGGCTCAGGCATCAAGTGCTTCGACTGCAGCCCGGATGCGCTGTGTGGCAATAATCCGCTCACGCAGCTTATTGCCCGCCCGGAAGGTTGCCACCCGCCGCGCACCGATGGTGACCTGTTCACCCGTCTTCGGATTACGTCCGGGACGCGAATGTTTATCCAGTAACTGAAAGTTACCAAAACCGGACAGTTTGACCGCTTCGCCGGCAATCAGGGTCTGACTGATTTCAGCAAAAAATGCATCCACCAGTTCCCGCGCTTCCAGTTTGTTCAGACCCATCTGAAGAAACAGGTTTTCTGCCATGTCAGCCTTCGTCAGAGCCATCAGTCTTCTCCTGATCACGTAAGGTTGCCGCCAGCTGGGTGGTTAACACCTGTGTGATATCGGCGCAGATGGCATCCACCTGCGCCTCTTCCAGTGTGCTGGTCGCCGCCTGCAACGTCAGACGCAGGGCCAGACTTTTCTGATCACCTGCAATCTGATCACCGGTATACACATCAAACAGCCGGATATCACACACAATATCCGGTGCGGTCCGGGACACCAGATCCTGCACCTGCTGCCAGGTGCAGTCCCGATCCACGGCAAACGCCAGATCGCGCCGGAGTGCCGGATAACGAGAGACTGGCGTGCAGGCAGGTAACGGTCCTGACGGCAAAGCTGCCAGGTTTAACTCAAACAGAAACACACGCGGCACATTCAGGGCTTCCTGCAGCTGCGGATGCAATAGTCCGATCCAGCCGACGGTATCTTCCCCGATGTCGGATACGATGCGCGCACTCTGCCCGGGATGCAGTGCCGGATGCACGGCTGGTTCGAAACGCAACTGCGCAGGCGCACTGATGACCCCGAGCAGGTGCACCAGATCGCCCTTCAGATCATAAAAGTCGACCGGACGACTGTGCTCAGCCCAGTGTGCCTCAACCACCGGGCCACATACAGCTGCGGCCAGATGGTCATCCTGTTGTACCGTATCGTTCTGCTGGCAGAATACGCGGCCTTGTTCAAACAGACGAATCCGCTGTTGCTGGCGCGCCAGATTATACCGGATCGTGTGTAACAATCCCGGCCACAGGCCGGGTCGCATCACTGACATCGCCTGCGAGACCGGATTCTGCAGGCACATCACCGGGACTTCCGGCGCAAATTGTTGTGCCAGTTCCGGGCTGATGAAGCTATAGGTCACCACTTCCTGCATATCCCGCGCCACCAGCGCCTGCGCAGCCTGAGCTGTGCCCGGTGCAGTTTCAGCCGACGCTGTTATGGTAAGCGGCCCGACACCTGACCGGGCCGGAATCCGGTCATAGCCGGATAACCGTGCCAGTTCTTCAATCAGATCAACTTCCAGAGTCAGATCAGACCGTGCACCCGGTGGTACCACGCGCCAGCCACTGGCAACCGGTGTGACCTGCAGATTGAGTCGCTGCAACATTGCCACCACCGCATCATCCGTCAGGTCAATGCCCAGCACACGTGGTATCTGCGCCCGTCGCAATAAGATCTGCGGCGGTGCTGGCAGGGCATTGTCCGCACGCGCTTCGACTACGGGTCCCGGCGCACCACCGGTAATATCCCGCAGCAATTCAGTCGCACGCTGCAACGCCAGCACGGGCAATGTGGGATCCACACCACGTTCAAACCGGTGTGCTGCTTCAGAATGCAGACCATAACGACGAGCCTGTCCGGCGAGTGCACCCGGGGTGAAAAACGCAGCTTCCAGCAGGATATCTTCGGTCGCTGCACTTACTGCAGATGCGGCACCACCCATCAGTCCGGCCAGGGCCAGTGGCCCGTGCTGATCGGCAATCAGCAACGTATCCGGCTGCAAGGTGAGATCCGCGCCATTCAGCACGGTCAGCTGTTCTTCCGCCTGTGCATAACGCACCTGTATCCCGCCCTGTACCTGCGCCAGATCAAACGCATGGAGTGGCTGACCGAATTCCAGCATGACATAGTTGGTCACATCCACGACCGGTGAGACAGACTGCAATCCGCTACGCCGCAATCGCTCCTGCAACCAGTGCGGTGTCTGTGCCTGGCGATCTATCCCCTGCACCACCCGGCAGGCGTAATACGGACAGGCCTGTGGAACTGACAGGGTGACCGCCACCCGGGCAGCATGTTGTGCCGGGGTTCCGGACACAGCGGGCTCTGTCAGCGGTAATTCGTTCAGCGCGGCCACTTCGCGTGCAATCCCGCGCAGACACAGGCAATCACCCCGATCCGGGGTCAGATCGACGGTAATACAGGTATCATCCAGTGCCCAGTAAGTACGAAAATCCTCGCCGGTCGGCGCATCTTCTGCCAGCGGCAGGATCCCCGGACTGGATTCTGCCAGGCCCAGTTCTGCGGCAGAACAGATCATGCCCAGAGATGCCACACCCCGCAATTTTGTCTTACGGATCTTAACATCAGCACTTAATCGTGCGCCGGGCAGTGCTACCGGCACCTTCAGGCCGACAGCCACATTGCTGGCACCACAAATAATCTGCGTCAGTGCCTCAGCACCGACATCCACCTGACACACCTTAAGCCTGTCGGCATCCGGATGCGGCTCGCATTGCTGCACTTCGCCAACCACGACACCATGAAACGGCGGAGTTGCTGGTGTGACAGCCTCCACCTCTAATCCGGCCATACTCAACTGATCTGCCAGTACCGCTGTGCTGATCGGCGGATTCACCCACTCACGTAACCAGGCTTCGCTAAACTGCATCTTTTTCTCTGATGGCGACCAACATATTCACTCGGGGGTCATGGTGTCTGTCAACTTCAATATCAGCATGACCCGAATCTGTTCTCCGAGGTACGCCATAAACCCATCCGTGGGGGCTCGGCTGCGGCCATCCATGGCCGCAGACGCCCTCGGAGAACAGATCCGGGTCATGCCCCTGCAGGTACGGTGTGACAACCACCTGTGTCACGCTTTTTAAGTGGGTACCACCCGTACTTCAGCAACCGGGTTGGACGACCTGTCCATGCACGCCCGTGCTTTGTGACCCCAGCAACCAGACATAACCGGGCGCGACTATCTCAGGTGTCGCCAGTACGGTATCTGATTCCCCCGGAAAGATGGTTCTGCGCAGCCGGGTCCGGGTCGGACCCGGATCCATCAGGTTGACCCGCACCGGCGTACGTCGCAGTTCATGTGCCCACAGCGTCATCAGATGGTGCAGACTGCGCTTGGCAATCACATAGGCACCGCCGAATGCAGGCTGATCTGCCAGAGCACTGTCCCCGGTAAAGATCACACTCGCTGCGGGTGCTGCCTGCAACAACGGCAGACACGCCTGGGTTAATAAAAACGGGGCATTCAGATTGACCTGTATGGTCTGTAACCAGTCATCCGGTTCATAGTCTTTCAGGCGAGACAGATAAGGCAGGCTGGCAGCATTGTTCACCAGCCCGTGCAGACAGCCGAAATGACTGTCCAGCGTGTTGGCCAGCTGGGCATAATCGGCTGCACCGGCACCCTGCAGATGCATCGGGTAGATCGCCGGTTCAGGTGCCCCTGCTGCGACGATCTGATCGTACACGGTCTCCAGTTTTGCGACTGTCCTGCCCAGCAGAACCACAGTCGCGCCCTGCAGTGCACAGGCGAGTGCCACCGCTCGCCCGATACCATCTCCGGCACCGGTGATCAGCACTACATGATCCTGCAGGTGCGTCGCCTGATGTGGGTTTCCTGCCACAGGTGCTGTCAGTGTCATCAGGTGCGATTCAAACTGATGCAGGCTGGTGCGCCAAAGTCATACAACTTTGTCAATTGCAATATAAGCATGACGCTTTGTTATCCGAAAGTTGCCACGAGGATGGCTGTGCCACCTCACTGAAAGGCGTTATCCGGTCAGGGTTCTCCGAGGGCGTCGCGGGCCCGGATGGGCGCAGCCGAGCCCCCACGGATGGGTTTATGGCGTACCTCGGGGAACCCTGACCGGATAACGCTGGCACTGAGATCGTCACATCAGTCTGAACCGCGCCCGGTGTCATCAGCGGGAGCTGAAGGTGAGGAGTTGCTCGCCCCGACGCAGTCGCAGATGCCACACCGTCGTAAACTGGCGCATTTGCGGCAGGGTTCTGATACGCTGCCGGTTGATCTCAAAGACCACGTCATGCATACGTAGCCCCAGTCGCCAGGCACGACTGTCCCGGGTCACTTTACCCACCCGGATACCGGCATGTTCACCGAACCGGGACTGATCTGTGACCGCGCGGAATACAGCACCCTGCATAGCACGGGTCAGGCTACCGCCTGATGTATAGCTGGCAAACGGATCTGCCATGCGGGCAGCCAGGGTGCGCTCGCGTCCGTCGCGATAGACCTGCAGGGTGATTCTGTCACCAATCCGTGCCAGTCCCAGCTGAGTCAGCAGATCTTCGGCATTCTGGACCGGGTGCTGATTGATCTGCAACACCACATCTCCTTCCCGGAGACCAGCTTCATCTGCCGGAGAATCCGCTTCAACTGCATTCACCACGGCACCTGACCGCTGATTCAGGCCCAGTGCCTGAGCCAGATCTGCGTTCAGATCCTGCACCTTAATACCGAAGATACCCCGGCTGACCCCACCATAATCAACAATCTGACGCATGATGGCCCGGGCACGGCCAGACGGAATCGCAAAGCCGATGCCCACATTGCCACCGTTCGGTGCCAGTATGGCCGTATTGATGCCGATCAGCTCGCCACGCAGATTGACCAGCGGACCACCGGAGTTGCCCGGATTGATGGATGCATCTGTCTGGATAAAGTGTTCGTAGCCTTCAATACCGAGGCCACTGCGCCCGAGTGCACTGACAATCCCGGACGTCACAGTCTGTTGCAGCCCGAACGGGCTGCCGATCGCCACCACAAAATCACCCACCCGTAACGGGTCAGAACCGGCAAAGGCAATGGCCTGCAACCGTTCTGCCGGAATCTGCAACAGGGCCACATCCGTTTCCGGATCGGCACCCAGCAGGGTTGCCGTCAGATGACGCCCGTCTTTCAGCGTGACTCTGATTTCTTCCGCATCATCAATCACATGCTGGTTGGTCAGGACATAACCATTCGCCGCATCCACGATCACACCAGAACCCAGACTCTGACGTTTAGGCTGGCGGCGTGGTTGTTCAAAGAACCAGCGAAAAAACGGATCATTCAACAAAGAATGACTGCGCAATCGGGTACGGGTATCAGTGGAAATATTGACAACGGCGGGTGTCACCCGGTCCAGCATCGGCGCCAGACTGGGTAGCGGCTGCGTACCAACCTGTGCCGGCAATGCCGCCTGCACACCAGCGCACAAGCTGCACAATAGCAACCACAACAGCGCATAGCGGATCAGCAGGGAGGAAGCAGCCATCAGATCAGTGTTCAGGAATCGTCAGGTGGCAGCAGGGGCAGATTGAACCGCAAGCAGACGCTCCAGATAACGCGCCAGAATATCCACCTCCAGATTCACCCGGTCACCCGGCTGATAATACACAAAACAGGTTTCACGTAACGTGTGCGGGATAATATTCAGGCTGAAACTCGTATCAGTCACCTGATTGACGGTCAGACTGACGCCATCCAGCGTGACAGATCCTTTTGGCGCGACATAGCGAGCCAGAGCAACTGGCATACTCACCGTAAAGCGCACGGATCGGGCATCATCGGTACGACTCAGGATCTCACCTGTCCCGTCCACGTGACCGGATACCCAGTGTCCACTCAGATAGCTCTGCAGGGTCAGTGCTTTTTCCAGGTTGACCGGACTGCCAATGGTTAATCCGCCCAGACTGGTGTGCGCCAGTGTCTCATTCGACACATCCGCATACAAGCTGACATCGTCCAGTTCAACGATAGTCAGACAGACGCCCTGTACCGCGATACTGTCGCCAACCGCCAGACCGGTCTGATCCAGTCGACCGGTACCGATCTGCAGACGCAGGTCGCCGCCAGCAGGCTGTTGTGCCTGCAATGTGCCGACGGCCTGAATAATGCCGGTAAACACAGGCAATCCGTTATTTAATTTTGCCTTCTTTGTACATCACATGTCTGCGCGCGACCGGATCATATTTCTTCATTTCCAGCTTGCCTGCCATGTTACGCTTATTTCTGGTCGTGGTATAAAAGTGGCCGGTATCTGCAGATGAATTCATGCGAATCTTTTCGCGGACTGGTTTTGCCATAAGGTGATCCTCTTCGGACGGCTATCAGATTTTATCGCCGCGTGCCCGCATCTCTGCCAGCACAGCGTCAATGCCTTTTTTATCAATCATCCGCATAGCGGCTGCGGACAGGCGCAGACGAATGAAACGTTGCTCACTTTCAACCCAGAAACGATGATAATGCAGATTAGGCAGAAAACGACGTTTGGTCTTACGATGTGAATGTGACACATTATGGCCACTCATCGGTCGTTTTCCGGTTACCTGGCAAACTTTAGACATGGTATCAATCCCGTCGATAATCAGCAGAAAACAGGTCTGGCCCATATTCAGGCGCAAAACCCAAGGAGCATAGCCAAAAACAGCCGGGGAAGCAAGAAAAAACCATGATGATCAGCAATTCCCGCTGAAAAGTTGGTTGAGCGTCGCGAAGTGGTTTTTGAGGCGT
>CAWUJM010000009.1:0-43597 GCA_963922685.1 uncultured Gammaproteobacteria bacterium
GGGTATTCTGGCGACCCTCGGAGAGCAGATCAGAATAACGCTTGCCAGAAACCTGCGGTAGCAAATCACCACATCAGTTTGCATCGCACCCCTGATCACTTGTTTGGTATAAGTGTATTTATAAGTCACTTAACCATTACCCTTTGTCAGGCTTTAACTTCCGCCAGATTGTTCAGTTCATCTTCTGTAAACAGGCGAGACACTGTGAGAAACCTGACGCCCAAAGGAACCTCCAGTGAAAAACCAGACCCTCTGCCTGCTGTAACATCAATTGTTATATGCATATTCTTAAAATATGTGAATTGATCATGTGACATATAGAAAGGTGTATCGCTCACTTCACCCATCAGAATATCTCGTGCGCCAAGCATAAAATCAGATTTTTTCAGGCACATCGGCGCTGAGCCGTCACAACAACCGCCACTTTGATGAAATACCAGATCTCCATGCGCTTTACGCAGTTTTACTAAGACTTCTTCAGCCTCAGGTGTAATAGACAATCTTGAAAATTTCATAATACCAGGCCGTTTAGTCATTGGCGTAAGCAAGGCCTGAAGAATCCGTCTTCAAGCTCTGCCTGAGGCACACTAATCAGAAAAAGCCCAATGCCTTCTTATCATAAGAGACCAGCATATTCTTGGTATGACGATAATGATCTAACATCATTTTATGCGTCTCCCGGCCAATACCGGATTTTTTATAGCCACCGAATGACGCATGTGCAGGATAAGCATGATAACAATTACACCATACACGTCCAGCCTGAATACCCCTTGCTGAGTTCTGCATCTGATGGATATCGCGCGTCCAGACACCAGCACCCAGACCATATAGGGTGTCGTTTGCTATCTGCAATGCCTCATCTTCGTCCTTAAAGGTCGTCACGCTGACAACAGGGCCAAAGATCTCTTCCTGAAAGATCCGCATGGCATTATTGCCCTTAAAGATGGTCGGTTTGATATAAAAACCTTCGGGGTATCTGCTGTTGGAGTAAGCCTCGCCACCGATCAGCACTTCAGCACCTTCCTGCTTACCGACATCAATATAGTTCAGTATCTTCTGATATTGATCATTAGAAACTTGGGCACCCATCATAACATCCGGATCCAGAGGATCGCCCAGCGTGATCGCCGCCGTACGCTCTATACAACGAGCAATGAACTCATCATAAATGCTCTCTTGAATCAATGCACGCGAGGGACAGGTACAGACCTCGCCCTGATTAAGGGCAAACATGACAAAACCTTCGACACATTTGTTCAGAAAATCATCGTCCTGAGCCATAACACTTTCATAAAAAATGTTCGGTGACTTGCCACCCAGTTCTAAACTGGCAGGCGTGATATGTTCAGAAGCATATTGTAATATCAACCTGCCTGTGGTGGTTTCCCCGGTAAATGCGATCTTTTTAATGTCCGGACTGGCCGCCAGCGGTTTACCCGCTTCTGCGCCAAAACCGTTGACAACATTAACCACACCAGCCGGTATTAAATCCCCTATCAATTGCATCAGTACCATAATAGAAACCGGAGTCTGCTCTGCCGGTTTAAGAACAATACAATTTCCAGCAGCCAAAGCGGGTGCCAGTTTCCACGTCGCCATCAGCAACGGAAAATTCCAGGGGATAATTTGTCCGACAACACCTAGAGGCTCGTGTACCTCCATTGAAACAGTATTCGCATCCAGATCGCATACCTCACCTGCCTCACTACGAATCACGCCACCAAAATAGCGAAAATGATCCACTACCAGAGGCAAATCAGCGTTTAAGGTTTCACGGACTGCCTTGCCATTTTCCCAGCACTCAATGACTGCTAATTTCTGTAAATTTTCTTCGATCCGGTCAGCTATCCTGAAAAGCATATTGCTACGCTCGGTAGCAGATGTGTGTTTCCAGGTTGCAAAGGCTTTCCACCCTGCCGCAATAGCGCGATTGATATCCTGTTCGTCAGAACGTGCGACCTTTGCGATAACGCTACCATCAACAGAGCTGATATCATCAAAATACTGACCACCAACAGGCGCGAGCCATTGACCCCCGATGTAGTTTTCATACTGTTTGTCGAAAGTTGGTTTACTATACATAATAGTCTCCCGTATATATTTTTCTACATGCAGAAAGATGTCAGATTTATCAGTGTAGCGTCTGATGAAGTCTGACGCCAGAGTCGTATTCAGCCCGATATCGTATTTCAGGCTGATCAGACGGTATATTCAATACGACCATTTTTAATCACCAGATGCAAGCGTTGCCGTGAAAAGCGTTTTTTCATTTTCTGCACCGTGGAATTATGGCTCGGAACCTGCGTGGTCACAATAAAACACAAACGTTTTGCTGCCGGAAAACGGTCCTGCGTCCGCCGGATGGTTTCATGCAACTGTTTTTCAGCCTTATCAATCCGGGAACCCTTAAGTTCTATATACAACACTCTTTTCTGCTTCTCCGCTGCAGTGTATGGCAGGACTAATAACCAGTCACATTGTTTATGCTGACCCGTACCATCCACTAAACAACCATCGACCTGAATCTTTGCGATTTTCAACTTGTTCGCATTAGATAACACAAACTGGCTTTTATTCTCTTTAAGGGCAATGAGTGAGTTGGTTGTATGCCCGGTACATTCTGCATAATTCTGATATGCCATGCGACTAACCACGCAAGTTTAATAAGGTATCTGTTACCTGACCGAAATGATCCGAAATACCATCCAGCATTTCACCACCAATCATCTGATATTCTTCATCCCGGATGGAATTTACCTCACCATTGTCAATGGTATAAGCCGCGACATCAGAAAACCGGATCGGCACACCATACCCATTCAGTTCAGTAAACTGTTCCGGTACCATCTTACCTGCCTCCACCACTTCAGATGCCAGAATGTGATTATTCAGTGCCGATAAAATATAAGGGCTGTGCGAAGTCAGAAAAAAGCCCGTCTGAAACTCTGAGTACAAACAGGATAAAAAAGCTACCACTTTACTTTGTGCTTCAGGAAACAGATGTGCTTCCGGTTCTTCAATGAAAAACAATTTATCTTTATCAGTATGATACTTCGCATAAATCAGTAAAACCAGTAACATAGGTAATGCTTCCTGTTGTCCCGACGAGGCATGCGCCAGATTGATTTTATGGCTTTTTTGTATAATCCAGTCCTGATCATCATCACGTAAATAAGACCCACCAATAACAGAAGCAATCAAATCTTTCAACATGTTCAGTTCTTTTTCGGATTCAGCAAAATATTCTTTTTTCTTTTTACACGATTCATACAGTGCGCCAAATTCCTGTATAAAGATATCAATATCCGCACCACTCAACATGAAGTTAAATATATTATTTTTTAAAGTAGAAAAAAATGACCGGGCCGAAGGAATAAATACAGGCCCTGAGCTAAGCAGTTTAGTTTCATTTGCCATTAAAACATTTTCGAAAACTGACTCTAATAGAAGACTCTGGCCGGACAGTACACTACTATACACATCCAGAAACTTTTTTAGGTCTTTTGTATAACATTCAAGTAATTCCTCATCAAAGACCACAGAAAGATTTGTTTCTCTTTTTTTATTTTTTTCTCCTTGCAAAAAAAATTGAGTATCACGGTTCTGGTACCGGATAGAAAAATGACCGCCATTCCATGTATAACGAGGAAATCTTCGGGTAAAATCTTTAAGAATTATATTATTCAATTCTGCTGTACTTTTCTTCAAAAATGCCCCTTTCATTATATGATCAAAAATACCCTGAAAAAAATAACATAGTTTAGCAATCAGACTCTTACCACTCGCTTGCGGGCCAATCAATACATTAATTTTATTGATTTCAATTTCTGCTTTCTTAATGAGCAGAAAGTTTTCGATATACAATGTTTCCTGCATAGTTTTGTGCCGGTCTGCGGTATGAATCAGTGGTAGTGAATTGTACAGACAGTCTGGCATGATCTTACAGGCCCCAGACAGTGATGGTGCGCTGATCCTGCAGCATGGTTTTGTGCCAGATTCTGTCATCCCACGATATTGCCCGTCTGCGGTCAAAGATCAGCAGGTGAGCCTCTTCTGCCGCACACTGTGCAGCATAGGCACCTGTCTGTACCAATCCGGCCTGCAGCGTCTTTTCCAGTGCGCCATAACGAATCTTCAGCTCCAGTACGATACGTTGTATCGCACCATGAAATCCGGCCTCAGCATCCACCGGCCATTCAATGTATAGATCGGTACGTTTGCGTCCCAACCCATATTCACGGGTGATGCGTCCACCGCCGTTCACGATCCGTTGCAGAAAGGCCTGTAACAATAACTGCGGCCCGGCTTCTTTGTAGTCGAATCGTTCAATCCAGATATCGGACTGTTCGCGGAAGAATTGCTGAAATGCCCGCAATAACCCGGACATATCCAGGCGTCGTTGCGGTGTCAGGTACCAGGCCGTTTCATGCGGCAGCATACACTGGGTGGTACAGGTCAGATCGCGTGGAATCACTTCCTGATAGATACGATTGCTGATCGCCAATACCGGTTTACGCCGGATCAGACCCAGATCTTCCACATAGCTCAGATCGTCCAGCGGCAGGGCCTCGGCGGTCTGTTCACCAGACAGCAGGGCCGCGATTACGCTGTGGACGCGCGCCTCGCTGAGCTTGTCCGTCAGTTGGTCCAGGTGTGTCGTGCGAGCCTGGATCAGTTCTTCGCGTGCTGTACGATAATCTTCCAGCGTGATGGGTATCCTGGTCTCACGCAGGTGCCGGGTCGCCCGGGTCAGCTGGTAACCCAGTGCGTTCACAAGCCAGGGCTGGCCGCGTGTATCAGCCCATAATTCCGCAAAGATCTCAGCCGCAAATGTCTGACCGGTCGCCGTGGTATGTTGCTGCCACAATGTATGGACTTCCGCTTCGGTAAAATTACCCAGCCGCAGTGAGGTCGCCCTGATATTGAAGGCAGAACCACCGGTGATGATTGCCTGACTACCCGTGGTGATACGATAGTCGCGTACATCGCGCACCCCACACAATATGATGGCTATCGGAAAGGCGTGTGGACGTTGTGTATAGCCACCCCGAATCTGACGCAATAATGAGATCAGGGTATCACCGACCAGGGCATCCACTGCGTCCAGAAATAAGACGACCGGCTTCTGCGTGGCACGGCTCCAGGCCTGTAAACATTCGCGCAGCAGGGATTCCGGCCCGTAGTGCTGGCGTGTTGTATTCAGCCAGTGCTGCAATTGTTCATCTTCCAGATACACAATCGCTGCTGAGGCTATTGCCTCCACGACAGCATTGATACCACACTCAACATTGTGTCGTGCTGTCTGTGCTGTTTCGATGTTCGCATACAATGCCTGATACCGGCCCTGCTGGTTCAGGTGGGCCATCAAGGCCAGCAGACAGGTGGTCTTACCGGTCTGACGTGGTGCATGCAGAATAAAATAGCGTTCTTCTGCAATCAGTTGCTCTATACCGGCCAGATCAATGCGCTGCAGTGGCGGTATGATGTAATGTTTACCTGCCACAGACGGCCCGGCATTGTTAAAAAACAGGTAATGGGTCACACTTATTGTTTGCTCTAATCTGGAATCGCATTTAAAAATGGTTTTCTGAAAAAACCTTACTTCGTCAGTCATAAGCGGTTTATTCAGAGGTGCCCTATAGACTCAGCGGCGCCAGAAGGCTGGCGAGAGCAACACCAGTAAGGTAAAGATTTCGAGTCGTCCGAGCAGCATCGCAAAACACAGAATGCCTTTGCTGATATCCGGCAGGTCCGCATAATGCGCCCCGACCTGGCCCAGGCCGGGGCCGAGGTTATTGATGCTGGCAGCAGTTGCACTGAACGCAGTGATCAGATCCAGACCGGTGGCGGTCAGGCACAGGTAGATCAGGCTGAAACTGGCAACATACAGGGCAAAAAACCCCCAGACTGCGGCGACAATACGTGACGAAACGACTTTGTCGCCAATCCGCAGCGGCAGCTGGGCCCGCGGATGAATCAGATGCAGGATCTCGCGCATACCCTGTCTGAACAGCAACAGGATGCGGATCACCTTCATGCCGCCTCCGGTGGATCCGGCACAGCCACCGATAAAGCTGCTGAACAGCAGCAGTATCGTGATAAAGGCCGGCCACTGATACCATTCCGCTGTGGTGAATCCGGCAGTGGTCGCAATGGACACGGCCTGAAACAGGCCCTGGCTGATATTGTCCCGCCAGTCGACATTGGTACGGGTCAGTATCAGTCCGATGATCGTGATCAGTACCACCAGACTCAATAAACAAACATACAGACGGCATTCAGCATCCTGCCAGTACACCCGAAGATCGCGTCGGCGCAGGGCGACAAAGTGCAATGAGAAATTGATCGCCGCCAGCAACATGAACACAATCGCAACAGCCTGTACTGCCGGGCTGGCGAAATGACCCAGACTGGCATCATGGGTCGAAAAGCCGCCGATCGCAATGGTCGAATACGCATGACTTAAGGCATCAAAGGTGCTCATTCCGGCGACCCGGTAGGACACAGCACAAATCAGAGTCAGACCCAGATAAATCAGCCACAGGGCCTTCGCTGTTTCGGTAATACGCGGGGTCAGCCTGGCATCCTTCATCGGGCCGGGCGTTTCGGCCCGATACAGTTGCATCCCGCCGATGCCCAGCAGTGGCAATACGGCAACTGCCAGGACGATAATTCCCATGCCACCGAGCCATTGCAATTGCTGCCGGTAATACAGAATAGCTCGTGGCAGCTCATCCAGCCGGGTGATGACGGTGGCCCCGGTCGTGGTCAGACCGGAGACAGATTCAAACAAGGCATCCATGACTGACAGGCGCGGTTCATGCGCCAGGATGAACGGCAGGGCACCCATCGCAGTCAGTACCAGCCAGAACATCCCGACCACGATAAAGCCGTCGCGTAACTGCATGTCGCGACCTGCTCCGAGTACCGGCAGCCAGCTGGCCAGCCCGGCACTCAGGATCAGTACAAACGCCGTGGCAAATGCAATCGCTGTCCCATCCGCATCGTACAGAGCCAGCCCCAGCGGCGGCAGCAGCGTCAGGCTGAAAAAGGTCAGCAGGATGCCGAAGATACGCCGGATAGGTGAAGTCATGGCAGATTACAGGAAGTTGCTACCAGCCTGAAATAGTCGTTCCACTGCGGCAATCCTGCGTTTATCCGTGACAAACAGTATCAGATGATCTTCCGCTGCAATCCGGGTATCATGATGCGCGATGATTACCTGATCTCCGCGCACAATAGCACCAATCCGGGCTTCTTCCGGCAGGCGGATTTCATCAATCCGCCGTCCGACCACACGCGACGAGCTCTGGTCGCCATGCGCCACTGCCTCTATCGCTTCTGCGGCACCCCGGCGCAATGCGTGTACTGCCGCGACATCACCCTGGCGTACATGGGTCAGCAGAGAACCAATGGTCGCCTGTTGTGGTGAGATCGCGATATCTATCGCGCCTGACTGCACCAGATCGACATAGGCCGCACGATTGATCAGTGCCATCACCTTCCGGGCTCCCAGTCGTTTCGCCAGCATTGCGGACAGAATGTTGACTTCGTCATCATCAGTCACAGCACAAAACACATCAGTGTGCTCTATATTTTCTTCCATCAGCAAGGCTTCATCTGCGGCATCACCCTGCAGCACCATGGTCTGTGCCAGTTGTTCAGAGATGCGCTGCGCATGCTGCACGTTATGCTCTATCAGCTTCACCCGATAGTCTGATTCTAACGCCGCTGCCAGTCGGCACCCGATATTCCCGCCGCCGGCAAACATCAGGCGACGGAATGGCTTTTCTGCGCGCCGCAGCTCACGCATCACGGCAGCAATATTGTTGGCAGCGGCCAGAAAAAAGACTTCGTCATCAACTTCAATACAGGTATCACCTGTCGGGACTATCGCCCGATCCTTGCGGTAAATGGCGACGACCCGTGCCTTTTCACCGCGCAGGTGCTGATTCAGTGCCCGTAATGCATGACCGACCAGCGGGCCACCGTGGTAAGCACGTAATGCCACCAGCCGCACCTTGCCCTGTGCAAAGTCCAGTACCTGCAATGCGCCCGGATGTTGTATCAGCCGCAGAATATAATCCGTCACCAGTTGTTCCGGACTGATCAGGACATCCACCGGCAGTGCCTGGTGCGAAAACAGATTCGGGTAGGTCAGATATTCCGGTGCCCGCACCCGGGCGATCTTGGTCGGGATGCGGAACAGGGTCCAGGCCGCCTGACAGGCCACCATATTCGTCTCATCACTGTGCGTCACCGCAATGATCATGTCCACATCTTCCGCACCAGCCTGTTGCAGAATATCCGGATGGGAAGCCTGACCCTGTACCGTACGGATATCCAGCCGATCCTGTAATTCCTGCAACCGGCCGCCGTTATGGTCAACCACCGTGATATCATTCGCTTCGCTGGCCAGATTGCCGGCAACTGTCGTACCGACCTGACCTGCGCCCAGAATAATGATCTTCACCCGGATACCCGATCAGAAGTTGCGTTCACGCCGGATCACTTCATAGGCCTGTTTGATCTCATGCGTCTTGCGGGCGGCCACCTGCATCATGTCTTCCGGCAACCCCTTCGAGACCAGCTTGTCCGGATGATGCTGGCTGAGCAGACGCCGATAGGCCCGTTTGATTTCAGCCACCGAGGCCTGCGGGCTGACGCCCAGCAGGGCATACGCCTCAGCAGATGATGGTTCTGCCGCGCGCTGACTCTGTTGATGAAAACCCCGTCCGGCCTGTACCATGCGTTCCAGGCGCCGGAAATGTTGTTGACTGACACCCAGATTCGCGCAGATCTGTAATAACAACCGCTCTTCAGCCGCATGCAGCTGACCATCTGCATAGGCAGCATGCAATTGTATTTCCAGAAAGGTCTGCAACAGGCCGGGGCGACCCCGGCAGACCTGCCCCAGCTCGCGTAACCGGGCAGACAGATCGCACTGATCTGCCTTGCCCTCATTAAACAACCGGATCGCCTCAGCGCGCTGCGCCGCGCCGAGGCCAAGCTGAGTGATCACCTGTTCGGCCAGACGGATCTCAGCCTGGCTGATCTGGCCATCAGCTTTTGCCAGTCTGCCCATCACCTGGAAGGTCACCCGAAAAAAAATCGCCTCGACCTGTTCACGACTGGTAAAGTTAAACGGATGCTGAAACTGGTGCAGCGGAATCTGGCGCCAGCCCCGATCAAACTGGTGGCCTAAGACAGCACCGAAGACAGCACCCCAGATATGGCCGAACAGGTACCCGAAAAAGGCCCCGACAATCTTTCCCCACCACTGCATGAGTCAGTTCCTGATATTGTTTATGCATTACTACCAGAGACACGTCTTTTTCTGCACCAACCTGCGTGATAATCCGCGCAGATCCTGCCAGCAATGCGATGCCCAGGCCGCCCGGGACTATGTGAAAAAACGCTGCAAGGCCTTATTTCCTGATCCCCGTGCCATCCGTATCAACAGTGCCGGTTGCCTGAACCGCTGCCAGCACGGGCCGGTACTGGTGATCTATCCGCAGGGTATCTGGTATCGTTACGATAACCAGCACGATCTGGATGATATTATTGATCAACAGCTGCAAAAAGGCGAGACAGTTACGCGGTTATTGCTGCCAGCCCCTGTTGCAGTCGGGCCAGAACCGGACATTTGAGGCACCTCTGAAAGTGCCCATAGCGTCAGATGATGCCATGGCCTTGCCATATACCTGAGAAATTCCTTTACATACAGAGGTTACGAATGAAGCAATCAGCTACTACAGCCAGCTCGTTCAAGGTGTATACACAACACCAGATTGATAACATTGCTGCGTTAGAAAAAATCCCGGCAGAACTGCGGTTTCATATCAGAGTCGTTGCTCAGGTACTACCTTTCCGCGTTAACCAGTACGTCATTGACCAACTCATAGACTGGGATAACATTCCTGAAGACCCGATATTCCGGCTGACCTTTCCGCAGAAAGATATGCTGGAGCCCGGAAGCTTCGATAAAATGGCAGAACTGGTTCACAGGAATGCACCTAAAACCGAAATTCAACAGCTTGCCACTCAGATTCGTGGCGAGCTAAATCCACATCCGGCCGGTCAGATGGAACTCAACGTACCGGTGCTCAGCGAGCAGAAACTGAGCGGGATTCAACATAAATATGCTGAAACGGTTCTGTTCTTCCCGAGTCAGGGACAGACCTGCCATTCTTACTGTACATTCTGTTTCCGGTGGGCTCAGTTTATCGGTGATAAAGAATTACGGTTCGCAGCAAAAGAAGCGAGTGCCCTGTGCGACTATCTGAAAAATCACCAGGAAGTCACAGATGTCTTAATCACCGGCGGCGACCCGATGGTGATGAAAACAAAAAACCTGCAACGGTACCTTGAGGCACTGACTGATCCGGCCTTAGAACATATTCAGACCATCCGGATCGGCTCAAAAGCGCTGACTTTCTGGCCTTACCGTTTTGTGACTGACCCTGATGCAGACGAATTACTGACACTGTTCACCAACCTTGTTGCGCGTGGCAAACATGTCGCCTTGATGGCGCATTATAATCACTGGCAGGAAATGAACACACCCATTGCCGATGAAGCGATCCGCCGCATACAGAACACAGGGGTGCAGATCCGCAGCCAGGGCCCGTTACTGGCCAACATCAACGACAATGCTGCGATCTGGGGTCGATTATGGAAAGAACAGGTGAAATCAGGCATCATCCCCTACTATATGTTCGTTGAAAGAGATACGGGTGCTCATCGCTACTTTAAGGTGCCACTAGGTAAGGCCTGGTCTGTCTATCGTGACGCCCTGCAAAGCGTTTCAGGCCTGGGCCGGACCGCCCGGGGTCCTTCTATGAGTTGTGGTCCCGGTAAGGTAGAAGTTCAGGGTATAACAGAGATCCAGGGTGAAAAGGTCTTTGTACTGAGATTCATACAGGGCCGGAATGCTGACTGGGTACAACGACCGTTCTTTGCAAAATATGACCCACAGGCGACCTGGCTTGATGATCTGCAACCGGCATTCGGTGAAAAAAAATTCTTTTTTGAAACGGAATATGAACAGATAAAAAATAAAATTTCATCAATCAATATCAGCAAAGCATGAGGCGGGATTTGTCCGGGAGGATAGCCACAGCGCAGTTGATGGTAGCATGATGCTGCGACCTGCCCGGCGTGACACACTGGTGGTTGAACAGGCACGTATCCTGGCACAGGATGCGTTCGATGGCGCGCAGCACGTCTTGCGGGTGCAGGCTCCGGAACAAGCAGCCCGGGCACAGCCCGGGCAGTTTGTACACCTGCGGGTCGCGCCACAATTACCCCTGCGTCGTCCGCTTTCTATCATGCGGGCATCTGCTCAGGCCGGCTGGCTGGAGTTTCTGTATAAAGCAGTCGGGGAGGGCACACGCTTACTGGCCCGGCGTCCGGTTGGTGACATTCTGGATATGCTGGGGCCGGTAGGCAAGCCATTTCAGATCAGACAACCCCGCCCCGTTCTGATCGGCGGTGGTGTCGGCATGCCACCGATGATCTTTCTGGCTGAATCCATACGGCGTGGCCCGCAACAGCCGCTGGTCATATTGGGGTCAGAGGTACCTTTTCCGTTCCAGGCACGCCCTTCGCAAATCATGGTACCCGGCATGCCATCGGGGGTGATCGGTGCCATGCCATTGCTGGAAGACTGGGGCATCGCCTCGCGACTGGCCAGCTTACAGGCCTATCCCGGCTGTTTTCCGGGCTATGTCACCCAACTGGTACAACACTGGCTGGATGCATTAACACCGGAACAGCGACAGGAAGTCGGGCTGTATGCCTGCGGACCCGAACCGATGCTGCAGGCAGTGGTACGCCTGGCTGCAGACTATCAGCTGCCGGTGCAGGTGTCACTGGAAGAATATATGGCATGTGCCACCGGCGGCTGTGCTGGCTGTGCCGTACCTGTGCATGATGAGGCGGGAATGCGCATGCAACGGGTCTGCGTTGACGGCCCTGTTTTTGATGGCTATACCATCTACCCTGCGCACCAGCAGGATTGACCACAATGCAAACTGATGAGACGATCTCAGTGCCCACTTGAAAATAGTGATACAGGTGGTTGTCCCATTGCACTTGAAGGGGCATGACCGGGGCTGTTCTCCGAGGGCGTCTGCGGCCATGGATGGCCGCAGCCGAGCCCCACGGATGGGTTTATGGCGTACCTCGGGGAACAGCCCCGGGTCATGCTGGATATTGTGAAGCCAGACGCCTTTTCTTATTACTCTACGGGAGAGATTTTATTGTGAGCAACGCGATTGTTCAGATCACAGATGCAACTTTTCAGGCTGACGTTCTGGAGGCTGACCTGCCGGTACTGGTGGACTACTGGGCGGAATGGTGTGGCCCCTGCAAAATGATTGCGCCGATTCTGGAGACCCTGGCAGGTGAGTATGCCGGTCGGCTCAGGATCGGCAAACTGAATATTGATGAGAACCCGAACACACCGGGCCAGTTTGGTGTACGCGGCATACCGACCCTGATGTTATTTAAGGAAGGTGAAGCTGTGGCAACCCAGGTCGGTGCCCTGACTAAATCACAACTGGCTGCCTTTATCGACAGTCACCTGTGAAGCTGCCGCAATACAGCCAGATCAGACCGGACGACATCGAAGCCAGTATCACCGGGTTGCTGACCAGTAATCTGCAGCGTACGCACCAACTGATTGCTGACCTGGAAACACCGACCTGGCATAACCTGATAGAACCGCTGACGGCGTGGGATGACGAACTGGAACGCGCCTGGTCACCTGTCTCGCACCTGAATGCGGTCTGTAACAGCCCGGCGTTGCGTACGGCCTATCACGCCTGTCTGCCCGCGCTGTCTGCTTATGCGACAGAGCTGGGCCAGCACACCGGACTGTACCAGGCCGTGCAACAGCTCGCGGAACAGGCAGAAACACTGAATGCGGCGCAGCGCAAGGTACTGGCGAACAAACTGCGTGACTTTCGTCTTACCGGAGTCAGCCTGCCGACCCAACCGCGTGCACGCTATAAACAGATTGCACAACGTTTATCTGAACTGACCAGTCAGTTTGCAGACCATGTACTGGACGCGACCCACGCCTGGTATAAACCTGTGCATCAGGTTGAAATACTGGCCGGATTACCGGAATCAGCACTGGCTCTGGCAGCACAGACCGCACAACAACGTGGACAGGACGGCTGGGGCCTGACGCTGGACTATCCGTGTTATCAGCCGGTGCTGGCGTATGCGCAGGACCGCCCCTTGCGGCAAGAGCTGTACACTGCGTACCACACCCGGGCCTCTGATCAGGGTCCGCATGACCCGGTGCATGATAATACGCAGGTGATGGAACAGATTCTGGCATTGCGGCACGAACAGGCCAATCTGCTCGGATTTGCGCAATATGCAGATTATGCGCTGACAACCCGCATGGCAGAATCTACCGGAGCTGTAGCAACCTTTCTGCACGATCTGGCGACACGCTGTCGACCACAAGCAGAACGTGAACTGGCCGAACTACACCAGTTTGCTGCGGATAGCGATGGTATCACTGATTTTGCGTCCTGGGATCAGGCCTACTACACCGAAAAACTGCGCAGACAACATTATCAGCTCAGCGAGGAAGACCTGAAGCCGTATTTCCCGACAGAACAGGTGATCACCGGATTATTTGAGATTGCACGACGCCTGTATGGCATCCGGATAACTCCTGTTCAGGGTGTGGATGTCTGGCATCCGGATGTCCAGTTTTATGCGGTACATGCGGCAGATCATACCCTGTGCGGACACTTTTATCTGGATTTGTATGCCCGACCGAACAAACGTGGTGGTGCCTGGATGGATGGCTGTCAGTCACGTCTGGTCACGCACAAACGTCAGCAGGATCCGGTAGCTTATCTGGTATGCAACTTCACTCCGGCAGTCGCAGGACAGCCGACCTTACTGACCCACACTGAAGTTGAGACCTTATTCCATGAATTTGGCCACGGGCTGCATCATCTGCTGACCCGGATAGATTATCCTGATATCGCTGGTATCAACGGTGTAGCCTGGGATGCCGTTGAACTACCTTCGCAATTCATGGAAAACTTCTGCTGGCAACGGGAAGCGCTGGATCTGTTTGCCCGCCATCACCTGACTGGTGAGCCATTACCAGATGACTTATTTGCCCGCATGTCTGCGGCTAAACATTTCCAGTCAGCACTGGCTATGTTGCGTCAGGTTGAGTTTGCACTGTTTGATCTGGAACTGTATCGCAACTATGATCCGACGCAAGGCGGACAGATAGCTGAAACCCTGCAGGCAGTACGCGATCAGATTGCAGTCATTCAGCCGCCTGCCTGGCAGCGGTTTGCACATAGCTTCAGTCATATCTTTGCCGGTGGCTATGCCGCAGGCTATTACAGCTATCTCTGGGCACAGGTGTTGTCTGCTGATGCATTTGACCTGTTTGAACAAAATGGCATCTTCGATCCGGCCACGGGTCAGGCCTTTCTGCGACATATTCTACAAGCCGGTGGCAGCAAAGACGCTGCAGAACTGTTTCATGATTTTCGTGGACGCCCGCCTCAAACAGAGGCCTTGTTGCGACATAATGGCATTGGGCAGGAGTAAATGATATGCGTATCACCTTAGCGCGCGACACCTTACTGCAGCCCTTATTACGTGCCAGTGCGATAGTCGCAAAACAACAGACATTGCCAATACTGAGTAATCTGTTATTCCGGCTGGTACCCGGCAAGCTGATCGTGACTGCGACCGACCTGGAAATTGAATTAGTCACAGAGGTTGCAGCAGAACATGAACAAACGCTGGCATATACCATACCCGCCCGGAAACTGACCGATATCTGCAAGGCCCTGTCATCTGATGCAGAAATCAGCCTGGAATTTCAGGACAACAAAGTCACGCTACGTGCCGGACAGGGACGTTACGTGCTGAACACCCTGCCGACAGAAGATTACCCGACCATCACGACAGACACAGCAACTGAACAGTTTCACGTGGAACAAGCGAGTCTCAGGCACCTGCTGGATAAAACTGCCTTCGCGATGGCACAACAGGATGTACGTTATTATCTGAATGGTTTGTTACTGGCTTTTCATCCGGATCATATCCGGGCAGTCACCACAGATGGGCATCGGCTGGCACTGGCAGAGGCTGAATTGGCGCATAATATTCAGGAAGACGCCCAACTGATCATACCGCGCAAGGCAATTGCTGAACTCAGTCGATTACTCAGCAAAGATGAAGACGCATCCGCACAAGTCGCCTTCAGCGATCGTTATCTGCGGATTGATCTGGATGGCACCATCTTTACAACTAAATTGATAGAAGGGCAGTTTCCGGACTATGAAGCCATTCTGCCCGCCGAACAGAATGCCGATCTGCTCAGGGCAGATCGGGAACAATTCAAACAGGTATTAGCCCGTACCGCCGTATTATCTGCCACCGAAAAGTTTTGTAGCACACACTTTCATCTGAAAAAAAACCAGTTGAGTCTGCAGGTCAGCAATACCGAAAATGACGAGGCAGAAGAACAATTACCCGTAGAGTATGAAGGCAAATTGCTGGATATGGCATTCAATGCTGCGTATGTGCAGGATGTACTGAATGTGATAGAGACTCAGCAGATTGAAATGATCATTACCGGCCCGGATTCAAGTGTACTGCTGCGCCCGGTAGGTACCAATGCGTATCGTTACATCGTGATGCCGATGCGTCTCTGAAAATGATGTCATGCGCAAAGTTGCCACAGATAGTGGCTGCGCCACTTCACTAAAAAGCGTGATCCGGTCATGGCTCTCCGAGGGCGTCTGCGGCTTGGACGGCCGCAGCCGAGCCCCACGGATGGGTTTATGGCGTACCTCGGAGAGCCATGACCGGATCACGCCCGACACTGCATAAGTTTGCAGTCGCATCCCTGTAAAAGGCGGCTCTTCATTATCAGGTTGTGATGTTTCATCAGCTACAGATCACTGATTTACGACTGATTGCATCAGCCAGCATGCAGCCACAGCCCGGGCTGAACCTGATTACAGGTGCGAATGGATCAGGCAAAACCAGTGTGCTGGAGGCGTTATATATCGTGACGCACGGGCGTAGCTTTCGTTATCGTGATACAGAACCACTGGTGCGCACAGACGCCGAAATGTACCGGATTGTTGCCCGCTTCCTGTCTCATCCTGGCACATCGCATACGCTCGGTATACAACGTGGTCGGCAGGAAATGCAGGCGCGGTTAGATGGCAAGCCGCTCTATCGGCGCTCCGATATTCTCAACCTGTTACCGGTATTATGTCTGGATTCAGATGTGCAGAGCCTGATCACAGGCGGGCCGGAATTGCGTCGCAATTTTATGGATGCGGGCCTGTTCCACATGGAACCACAATACCTGGCTTGTTTTCAGCATTATCACCGGGCATTGGCGCAACGCAATGCGGCACTGAAACAAGCCTCTTCTGATCTGACAGAATGGGAGATCATCTTACATACCCAGGCAGACCGTTTAGACCAGTGGCGTACCCACTACCTCGACCAACTCTCACCCTTAGTCCAGGCTTATCAGCAACGATGGCAACCGGATATCAATTTAACCCTGCATTACCAGCGTGGTTGGGCACAAGATTTAAGTCTGCATGATGCCTTGGCAAAGGCACGAGAGACAGATCGCAAGATGAAATATACCAGCGTCGGGCCACATCGGGCAGATATTATGATCCGCAGCCAGCAGGCAAAGGGCGCAAAACGCCTGTCACGCGGTCAGCTGAAGATGACCGCAGCCGCACTTTGTTTTGCTCAGGCCGAGCTATGCCAGACACAACAACACAAAAACAGCGTGTTATTATTCGACGATCTGGCAGCCGAACTGGATCAGCAAAATAAGGCCTTTCTGTTAGAAGCCATTCCGGCATTATTTCCCCAATCCTTTATCACTGCACTCAATGCATCCGATATTCTGTCCAGTTGTTCTCATGTCACTGCTGTGTTCCACATGGAACAGGGGCAATTAAGGCGATCTCTGAGTTAATTCATACCATTGTATGTGCTACGCTGAGCTTGTTGCCTGGGTATGATTCAATTAGCTGGGGTACATAAAATTCGTTTCGGCGTTACCCGTCAGGGGCTTCTCCGAGGGTCGCCAGAAACCTGTGGTAGCAAATCACCACATCAGTTTGAATCGCACCACTGATCACTTGTTCGGTATCAGTGTATTTGTAAGTCACCTAACGACTACGACTCGGGATCAGGGATGCCTGTCTGTAAAAAAGCGGCTGATCAGCGCCAGATGATCAGCTGCGCCTGGTAAGTGTGCCTGCACCGTCCAGCCGCTACCGGGTGCCTGTTCTAATGGCATACCGGATGTATCAAACAGATGTTCCAGGCGGAAGCGTTGATTGCCCGCCGGAGTGATCAGCTCCAGCTCATCGCCCACACCAAATTTATTTTTGACTGTCAGTTCGGCCAGACCAGTGTTAGTGTCAACAGTGTTCACTTCGGCGACAAACTGTGATTTGTCAGCGACTGAAGCACCACGGCGATAAGCCTGCAGTTCGTCACTCGCATGACGTTGCAGGAAACCATCGGTATAGCCGCGACTGGCCAGCTGTTCCAGCTCACCCATCAGATGTGGGTCAAAGGCGCGACCAGCTACCGCATCGTCTATCGCCTGACGGTACACCTGGGTGGTGCGCGCAGTGTAATAGTGTGATTTGGTCCGACCTTCAATCTTCAGACAGTTAATACCGATCTGTGTCAGACGCTGCACATGTTCTACTGCACGCAGGTCTTTTGAGTTCATGATGTAGGTGCCCTGCTCATCTTCAAAGACCGGCATAAACTCACCCGGACGGCTACGTTCTTCCAGATAATACACCTCATCCGCAGCCGGATGGCGCGGTATAGCAGCGGCTGACACACTCGTTTCTGCAGCGATTGTATCCAGGTCTTCTTTTGCAATCCGGTAATCCCAGCGACACGCATTCGTGCAGGTGCCCTGATTTGCATCCCGGTGGTTGAAATAACCGGATAACAGGCACCGGCCTGAATAAGCGATGCACAAGGCACCATGCACGAACACCTCAAGCTCCATGTCCGGACAGGCATCACGGATCGCTGCGATTTCGTCCAGCGACAGTTCGCGTGACAGGATCACCCGGCTGACGCCGACATTCTGCCAGAACCGTACCCCGGCAGCGTTCACGGTATTCGCCTGTACCGACAGGTGAACCGGCATCTCCGGCCAGTGCTCACGTACCAGCAGAATCAGACCTGGATCGGCCATGATCAGTGCATCCGGCTGCATCTCAATCACCGGCCCCATATCGTCCAGAAAGGTCGCCAGTTTGGCACCATGTGGCATCGCATTCGCAGCGACAAAAAACTGTCGCTCCTGCGCATGCGCCTCGGCAATACCGATGCGCAGATTGTCGGTCATGAAGTCGTTATTACGCACACGCAGGCTATAGCGTGGCATACCCGCATAAACAGCATCAGCACCATACGCAAAGGCATAACGCATATTGCGCAGCGTGCCGGCCGGTGCCAGGAGTTCAGGTTGGTTCATTCTGGTGTCTTTGTCGATGCAGTCGGCCTGACTCTGGCAGCAGACAATCTGCCATGGCACTGTTTGTATTTTTTGCCGGAACCACACGGACAGGGTTCATTACGCCCGATCTTGCGTTCTCCCTGGACAGCAGATCGAGCCTGGCGCCGCTGCTTATTTACCGGACGCTGGCCGGCTATGTCGGCGGGTGATTCAGCTGACGCACCCTGATAATTCAGTTGCGTGGCATCCGGAACATGCCGTGTTCGTGTTTCTGGTAACACCTGCAAGTTGCTCAATATGAGTACCACCTCGCGGTCTATCGTGGACAGCAGGTGACTGAACATATCAAATGCTTCGCGTTTATATTCCTGCTTCGGATGTTTTTGCGCATAGCCACGCAGGTGGATCCCCTGACGCAAATAATCCATCGCCGCCAGGTGTTCCTTCCAGTGGTTGTCCAGAACATGTAACATCGTTTCTTTTTCTACCTGGCGCATCTGTTCCGGACCAACCAGCTGTTCATGCTGCTCATGTCGCGCTACCAGCGCATCCAGTATCCTGATCCGCAGTGGTTCTTCATGCAGCGTATCATCTTCGTCCAGCCAGCGTTGCAACGGCAGTGCCAGACCAAAGTCGCTTTGTAACTTTTGTTCCAGACCCGGGACATCCCATTGTTCCGGCATACTCTCCGGCGGAATGCAGGTGTCTATCGTGTTATTCAGCACCTCTTCACGTAACCCGGCAATTTCAGCTGAAATATCGTCTGTTTCCATCAACTCATCCCGGGTCTGATAAATCACCTGGCGCTGATCATTTGCCACATCATCATATTCCAGCAGGTTTTTGCGGATATCAAAGTTCCGCCCCTCCACCTTGCGTTGTGCATTCTGTATCGCCTTGTTCACCCACGGATGCTCAACTGCCTCGCCTTCTTCCATCCCCACCTTCTGCATCAGCTTCGCTACCCGTTCAGACGCAAAGATACGCATCAGGTTGTCTTCCAGCGACAGATAAAAACGCGATGAACCCGGATCGCCCTGCCGCCCGGATCGTCCACGCAACTGGTTGTCGATCCGGCGCGATTCGTGCCGCTCAGTGCCGATCACCCGCAGACCACCTGCAGCCAGTACGGTTGCCTGACGCGCCTGATGTTGCGCGCGCAGGGCATCCATCTGTGCCGCATCCGCTGCCGTATCCCGTTGTGCGATTTCGACTTCCAGATTGCCTCCCAGCACAATATCTGTCCCACGCCCGGCCATATTGGTCGCTATGGTCACTGCACCCGGTCGGCCAGCTTCAGCCACAATCAGGGCTTCACGTTCGTGCTGCTTCGCATTCAGCACCTGATGCCGGATAGCCGCCTGATCCAGCAGGTGTGACATTTTTTCGGATATCTCAATGGAGGCGGTACCGACCAGTACCGGCTGGCCTTGTTCGACACAAGTGCGGATATCGTCTACTATCGCAGCAAACTTCTCGTTCTGGGTCAGGTAGATCAGGTCCGTCTGATCATCCCGCAGCATCGGCTGGTTGGTTGGTATCACCACCACTTCCAGCGCATAAATCTGCTGAAATTCAAACGCCTCGGTATCGGCGGTTCCGGTCATGCCGGACAACTTATCGTACAGCCGGAAATAGTTCTGAAAGGTAGTTGATGCAAGCGTCTGATTTTCCTGCTGAATCGGTACCTGCTCTTTCGCCTCAATCGCTTGATGTAAGCCTTCTGACCAGCGCCGCCCCGGCATACTGCGTCCGGTAAATTCGTCAATAATCACGATCTCGCGCTGGCGTACGATATAATCCACATTGCGCTGAAATAATACATGCGCCCGTAACGCCGCATTCACATGATGTAACAGCAGGATATTCGCCGCATCATATAAGCTGTCTTCCTGGCCTAACAGGCTCATCTCCATCAGCAGGCCTTCCACTTTTTCGTGCCCCTGATCACTCAGAAAGACCTGACGTGATTTTTCATCCACCGAATAATCACCCGGCCCGAAGTCCGGTTTACCTTCGTCATTTGTGATCGGTTCCTGGCGCGTCAGTTGTGCCGGAATACCGTCAATCTGATGGTATAACGCTGAACTGTCCTGCGCCGGGCCGGAGATAATCAGTGGCGTACGTGCTTCATCAATCAGGATTGAGTCCACTTCATCCACGATCGCAAAATGACGGCGTTGCACCCGCTGTTCTGCGGTGAATGCCATATTATCGCGCAGATAATCAAACCCGAATTCATTGTTGGTGCCGTAGGTGATGTCACACGCATACGCCTCACGCCGGGTGCAGGGCTGCAGTTGCGGATAGCCGGCATCTGTTGCAACATAGGCCGGGTCAAAACAGAAAGAGGCATTATCCGGGCCTGGTCCGCTGCCGTTCACCACGCCGACACTGAGTCCGAGCGAATGGTATAACGGCCCCATCCATTGCGCATCACGCCGGGCCAGATAATCGTTCACGGTAACGATATGCACGCCCTTGCCCGGCAGTGCATTCAGATAAGCGGCCAGGGTCGCAACCAGCGTCTTGCCCTCACCGGTGCGCATTTCCGCAATCCGGCCCTGATGCAGTACCATGCCACCAATCAGCTGAACATCAAAATGTCGCATCCCGAGCACCCGCTGACTGGCCTCGCGCACCAGCGCAAACGCTTCGGGCAGAAGCGCATCCAGACTGTGCGGATCGTCTGGCGTCAGCTTCGCCCTGAGTTCCGGCGTCCTGGCGGCCAGATCAGTCAGCTGACTGATCTCCGCTTCCCATGCCTGAATCTGCGCAACCTGTTTACGCAGACGTCTGATCAGCCGGTCATTGCGGCTGCCGAACACTTTTTTCAGAAGGGTTTGAAACATGAATACAGACCTGAAAACAACATCAAATAGTGCCAACTTAGCAGAGTGCGATTCGAACTGATGCGGATCTGGTTATGCCAGAGCCTGTCAAACCTGATGGTATCAGCTTCAGCAGTTGCGTTATCCGGTCATGGCGTACCTCGGAGAACAAACCCGGGAACGCTGACACTGAGGTTGACGCCATCAGTTCGAATCGCACCCTCATTGTATACGATAGCTGACATGACCGGACGAATCCCTTATTATCCCGCAACATGACATCCGGACGACATCTGTTGTATCTGTTTCGCCACGCACCGCACGGCACCCTGTACGGCTGGGAAATGTTACAGTCTGTGCTGGTGGGTGCTGCATTTGAGCAGCAGGTCAGCCTGGCGTTTATTGAGGATGGGGTGTACCAGCTGGTGCGGGGTAGTGATACCAGCGCAACCGGTATCAAAAACTTTATGCCGGTTTATCAGGTGCTGGCAGACTATGGCGTGGATCGGCTGTATATTGATCAGGCTGCGCTGGTAGCCAGAGGATTGAACCGGCATGACTTGTGGCCGGTGACAGACGAAGAAACGGGGCACGACCTACGAACCTGGTGCGATACACAGCAACTGCAGGCCGTACTGACTGCAGCCGATGTGGTGTTCAGCTGATGGCTGATCTGTTCACAATCAACCAATCCCCGTCCGAAACAACCGACCTGGTGAGTGCATTACGTTTTGCCCCGGCTGAATCAGGTATCCTGTTGCTGGAAGACGGCGTATATGCCGCCATGTTCGGCACACACTGGTCACCCGTGATCACACAACATCAGGATAAATCATTTTATGTGCTGCAGGAAGATCTTGCCGCACGCGGCCTGAACCCGGACCGGCTGATCGCCGGTATCCAGCCGGTGGACTATGCCAGCTTTGTCGATCTGGTGGTCGCTTATGATAAGGTACAGGCCTGGTGATCAACTGAGGGGAAAGATATGCTGACTGACGATTTACCTTGTGCGACCGATACGGAAGGCTATCTGCTCAACCTGCAGGACTGGTCGCCGGAGGTGGCCCGGCAACTGGCGGCACAGGACAAACTCGTCCTCACCGAAGCGCACTGGGAAATCATGCATTTCGTGCGCGATTATTATGCGCAGTACCAGATTGCTCCGGCGATGCGTACCCTGACCCGCAGGATTGGTGAAACGTTGGGACGCGACAAGGCCAGCAGCCGCTATTTATACGGCCTGTTTCCGTACGGCCCGGCGAAGCAGGCCAGCCGTTATGCCGGTCTGCCAAAGCCGACACGCTGTCTGTAGGGCCTGCTGATGTCCGCAAATCGTATCCTGCGTCACCCATTGTGTCTGTTGCTGATCCTGTGGCTGACTCTGGGCTGCGAGCAAACCCACCAGCTGCAGCGGATTCAGCAGCAGAAGATACTGCATGTGGCACTGCTGCAATCACCGGTATACCATCATCTGCATGATCGGCCCGGATTTGAGCAGGAACTGATCCAGGCATTTGCAGACACGCTGGGCCTCACAATACAGTGGTACCCGGTAGCATCTTCAGACCAGCTCGACACCCTGTTACGCCATGCCCGGGTGCACCTGGCAATCGGTCTGAGCCGCACACCAGAGAATCAGCATTACCTCCGGTTCAGTGAAGGGTACCGGACCGTGAATACCCGGCTGGTGTATCGCTATGGCACACCGGTACCGGATTCGCCTGCTGGTCTGCAGAATACGGTCTATGTTGCAGAGACATCCGGGATACCACTGACCAGACTCACCGCGCAATACCCGGATTTACAGACCCGGCTCTGGTCGGCCACAGATGATGACACCCTGCTGCAGGCCCTGAATCAGGGCCGGATCCGTTATGCCTTCGTGCGCTCAGATATATCCGCCCTGGCTCAACCGGTGTATCCGAATCTGATGCCCGGCCTGGTGGTGGGTGAACCTCAGACATTGGCCTGGGCCTTTCCGGCACAGGATGATGGTTCTCTGCGTCAGGTCGCAAACCGTTTTTTAGCGCAATGGCAGGATAGTGGTGCGCTGGCACATCTGACAGAACGCTATTACGGTCATCTGAACCGGTTTGGTTTTGTTGATAAACAACGCTTCCGCCGCCACCTGCGCGAGCGTTTTCCGCTATATCGCGCCTGGTTTCAACAAGCGGCCCAACAGACCGGCCTGGACTGGCGTATTCTGGCCGCCATGGGCTATCAGGAATCACACTGGCGCCCTGACGCCGTTTCTCCCACCGGCGTACGTGGCCTGATGATGCTGACCCACGCCACCGCCGGGCAACTGGGCATAGCGGATCGCACCGACCCGGAACAGAGCATTCTGGGCGGTGCCCGCTACCTGCAGATGCTGGAGCGCCGTATGTCGGACCGCATCAGCGGCGAAGACCGGCTCTGGCTGGCCATGGCCAGCTACAATGTCGGTGCAGGACATGTCGAGGATGCACGCATCCTGACTGAACGTCAGGGTGGCAATCCGAATCTGTGGCAGCAGGTCAAACAACGTCTGCCATTGTTACGCCAGAAGGCCTATTACCAGACCCTCAGACATGGCTATGCGCGTGGCGATGAGCCTGTCACCTACGTCGACAACATTCGCTATTATTACGATATGCTGACCTGGTACGAACAATATCCGGCCGCACTGGTGAGGACACCGGAATAATGTGTGTTGATGATGTTCATGACACATAACGCGTGGGATCGGTCACACCGGCTGCCGCGAATCCCCGTGCACGCAATACACATGAGTCACACCGCCCGCATGCCCGCCCTGCTGTATCGGCCTGATAGCAGGATACGGTCAGGCTGTAATCAATTTGATAGACCAGGCCCTTAAGAATGATCTCCGCCTTGCTCAGATGCAATAGCGGGGCATGGACCTGCAGGGGCTGGCCGGTCACGCCGGCCCGGGTTGCCAGATGTGCCAGCCGGGTAAATGCCTGAATAAAGGCCGGGCGGCAATCCGGATAACCCGAATAATCCACCGCATTCACCCCGATGACCAGATGCTGTGCTGCCAGTACTTCGGCCCAGCCCAGTGCCATGGATAAAAAAATGGTGTTGCGTGCAGGGACATAAGTGACCGGTATGCCGGGTTGCTCAGCATAATCCGGCACTTCGATTGCGGTATCAGTCAGTGCTGAACCACCGATCAGTTCCAGAGCCAGCGGCATCACCTGATGTTCGATCACACCACCCGCCTGCGCTACCCGACGTGCGGCCTGCAGTTCTGCCTGATGGCGTTGTCCATACGCAAAACTGAGCGCGTAGCAGGCAAATCCTTCTGCCCGTGCCCAAGCCAGAGCCGTTGCTGAATCCAGCCCGCCGGAAACGAGTACGACAGCCTTCTCAGGATGTTGCATCAGCACCTGTCTGAGATTCTGTCTCTGTCTGTCCGGTCAGTTTGTTCTGTGCTGACGCGGCTGCTGGTGTATCCGGATAATCCTGCACAATCTGTTGCCAGATCTGACGTGCTGTCGGCAGATCGTTCTGGGCCTGATAGATTCGTGCGATCATATACCAGGCATCAGGTACCTTGCGACTATCCGGATATTTTTCTACGACCTGAGTAAATGCTGCTAACGCTGCAACATTTTCCTGCAGCACGAAGTGTGCCTCACCCAGCCAGTAATGCGCATTCACGATCAGCGGATGTTGCGGATAATCCGCCAGAAATGTCCGAAACGCCGAAATTGCCTGTGCATACTGGCGTTGTTGCGGACTGAGCAGGACCCAGGCCGCCGCATAAGCCTGTTCGGCTGACTCAGGTGCCGCTGCAACAGTCTCACCCGGAGCGGCCTGCGACAACTTATCCGGTAGTGGTGGTAGTGTGAGTCGCGCTACGGGAGCAGGCGGAGGCAGTGTATTCAGACGCTGTGTTAAGTCCTGATAGCGATCGCGTTGCCGACGTTCCATCTGCGCCAGCTGATGGTGTAATAATTCAATCTGACCACGTAACTGATCATTGTTACGTTGCAATGTTTGTATCTGCAGGGTCAGCTCAGTGATTTTTCCTGCACGCCGCTCCAGCAGTTGCAGTCGTTGTTCGGTGTCCGGCATGGCCGCTGCTGCCCAGCTGAATGCACATAGTCCGCAGGCCAGGCACCATGCCGGGCCATGCCGCATCATCATGGCAGGACGCCGCTGATCGCTCCAACCATCTTAGCTAACAAAAAATCCAGTGCTTCTTCCGGCGTCAGCTTCATCCGCTCGGCGGATGCTACCAGGCGGTTTTCATGGTTCAGAAAGTCTTCGGTGATCTCAACGACCTGTCGTTCACCGGACTGATTGCTTGAACTACCGCGATTACCTGCCTGCCTGTCGCCAGGCTGACTCCGTAACTGCTGGTTGCCGCCGGTGGTACGGGTCGTCTGCACCCCACCTTCAATCCGCTCACCCACAGTCAGATCAGTGACCAGTTCAATCCGCACCTGTTTGTTGCGGTTGCGCAGGACTTTGGTGAACGCTTCACTCAGCAAAGCACCACCGATACCGGCAGCTGTCCTGTAATCATCGTTGCTGGATACACCATATCCGATCACACCGCCAACTGCGGCACCGATACCGCTGGAAGATTCCGCTGCTGCATTTTCACCATAGCCACGCACATTCACCCGCAGCATATATTGAGCCTGGCCTGGCTGTCGAACCAGCTGATAGCCTGCTGCGGCTATTTCATCCGCGACCTGTGATCGCAACCGACTGACCGGAAACTCACTCCCGGAGCTGTTGCGCACCCGCAGGTACACGGTCATGTCATCCGCGAGACGCACGTCCGGTTGCGGATTCAGCCATTCAACATCACCACGCAGCTTAACACTGTCCGGGTCAGTCAACCCCACTGTGCCCTGATATGCCGAGTCTAACGTGGTGCAGCCGGTTAAAACCAGAATAACCAGCAGACTCAGATATTTTTTCATCATCACGATTCCTTCCGACAGGTCAGGGCTGTGAATAATATAACTGGGCCCGACGGTTTTCAGCCCGGGCGGCCTCAGTTTGTGCAGGATTCAACGGGACTTCCTCACCATAACTGACTACATCTGTCTGCATCGGACGCACACCTTCTGCCTCAAGAAACTGCCGGACTGCCATCGCCCGGCGTTCGCCCAGCGCAATGTTATATTCGCGCGAACCGCGCTCGTCCGCGTGTCCGGCAATCAGCAATCGCTGACGCGGATGCGCATTCAGGTAACGTGCATGAGCACGCAGTGTGACAAAATCTTCCGCACGCAGACTGCTATCATCAAACGCAAAATGAAAGATGCGCTGTTGCAGTAAGGGATCCGGGCTGTCCAGCGGCTGTGCCGGATCACCCAGCGGGTCAAATATTGCGCCGGATGTATCCACAGCCGACTGCGCGACTGTCTCAGTCACGCCACTTTCATTCACCACAGGTGCCGGAGTCGTACGATCGCCACCCGGCGGCATACTCGCACACCCGATCATCGCTATACTCAGACTGATGACAGAAAGTGATTTAGTAAACATCATACTTATTTTCCTGATATAACTGAAATGACACACTTTCCATCTATTAGCCGGATAAAAAAGGTCAATGCAGCCTGGCAACTTCCTGCTGAGTCAGTCCAAGTAACTCTCCGATATGCTGATCATCAAGTTGACCGATCAACTTTTTTGCGAAGCTTATACGTTCAAGTGCTCTGCCTTTTTCTATGCCTTTTTCTATGCCTTTTTCTATGCCTTTTTCTATGCCTTTTTCTATACCTTTTTCCATAGCTATCTGAAAAGATGGCAGGTTTTCTATATTAAAGTCTGTCAGCATCTGTTCTGTCTCCTTAACGGTTTCCCGCAGATCACGGTTTTCAGACAACAACTCCAGCATATGCAGGTAACGTCGGAATATATCACCACGCTCACGAGTCAGCTGATACAGACGTCTGATAATATAGCCGACGATGTCTCTGGCAGACCGTCCCTTAAAATCACACAAAATTGCCAGCACCAGAGCGTCCGGAGTATCATCACCCAGAAGCAACGCACAGTCAATTGTGCGCATGTCAATCAGCTCATAGCGGTAGTTGAACGCTGCAATACCCGCCGGCATGTTCAGTGGTGCTTTACCGGTATAGATCAGATACTGCCGCAGTGGCTCCTCCGCCCAGCGTAGCCGGATATCTGTGTAATAGCGCAACATACGCAGTGGCATCTGTGGATGGTTATTATTCTGAATTTCCAGATGCAGTAGCGAAGGTACATGCTGTGCACCGGCATGTATCCGGACAACCATATCAGCACGACGATCTTCAACCCGGTGTTGTTCAGTATTCAGCCACTCAACATTGTCCGGGACTACCGGAATCTTCAGCAGACGCATAATCAGACAGGCCGCTAACTCCTCAATCAGGCTTTTTGTGACGATGTCTTTCTGCATCACTGTCTCATGCAGCAGCACGCCGGGCTGTATGGTGGGACAAACCGGTCCCTGCCGGGATCAACCGGCCCACGATCACATTTTCTTTCAGTCCGTTCAGTGGATCACACAGATCGCGCACAGCCGACTCGGTCAGCACCCGTGTCGTCTCCTGAAAGGATGCCGCTGAAATAAATGATTCGGTAGCCAGTGATGCCTTGGTGATACCCAGCAATAACTGCTCATAAGTCGCCGGTCGCCGATTTTTTTCCTCATCCAGTGCCTCGTTCGCCTCCAGTACCCGCGACCGCTCCAGCTGTTCTCCACGCAATAACCCGGTATCGCCCGGATCGGCCACCTGCACTTTGCGCAACATCTGACGGATGATCACTTCAATATGTTTGTCATTGATGCCGACACCCTGCAGCCGGTACACATCCTGAATCTCCTTCACCAGATATTCAGCCAGGGCGGTCACACCGCGCAGACGCAGAATATCATGTGAACTGAGCTCACCATCCGCGATCACTTCACCCTGTTCAACCTGCTCACCCTCAAACACATTCAGATGACGCCATTTCGGAATCAGTAATTCGTTCTGTTCGCCCTGCGCATCTGTGATGACCAGTCGTTGTTTACCCTTGGTATCCTTACCAAAACTCACCGTGCCGGTTGCTTCCGCCAGTATCGCGGCCTCTTTCGGCTTGCGCGCCTCAAATAAGTCAGCCACCCGTGGCAGACCACCAGTGATATCACGTGTCTTGGATGAGGCCTGCGGAATACGCGCCAGGACATCACCAACCTGCACTTCAGTACCATCTGCCACATTCACCACCGCATCACCCGGTAACAGATAATTAGCCGGCAGGTTCGTACCCGCGATATTCACATCGCCGCCGTCTGCATCAATCAGCTTGATCGTCGGACGCAGGTCTTTGCCCGCAGCCGGTCGTTGTTTCGGATCCATCACCACAATTGAGGTCAGGCCGGTCACATCGTCCGTCTGACGTTGCACAGTAACACCATCCATAAAGTCAATAAAGCGCAGGGTACCGGCCATTTCGGTAATGATCGGGTGGGTATGCGGATCCCAGTTAGCGATCACCTGACCACCTTCGACCTGATCGCCTTCATGTACCTGCAGCTCTGCGCCATACGGCAGCTTGTACCGTTCTCGCTCACGCCCCACCTCATCAATGACGATGACTTCGCCCGAGCGGGATACAGCAACCAGTTTACCCTGCGCATTTTCGACTGTCTTGATGTTGTGCAACCGGATCCGGCCACCGTTTTTCGGCTCAATACTGTTCACTGCCACGGCACGTGAAGCAGCACCACCAATGTGGAAGGTGCGCATTGTCAGCTGGGTACCCGGTTCTCCGATAGATTGTGCTGCAATCACGCCAACCGCTTCACCGATATTGATTTCGCTGCCCCGCGCCAGATCGCGTCCGTAACATCGCCCGCAGATGCCCTTGCGTGATTCGCAGGTGATCGCTGAACGCACCCGGATCTGATCCACACCAGCCTGTTCCAGCACATCCACCCAATGTTCATCCAGCAGGGTATTCGCCGGACAGATTTCTGTTTCCGGCTCACCCGGCTGAGCAACCGGCTCTGCAGTCACACGACCCAGAATGCGCTCACGCAACGGTTCAACCACATCACCACCTTCGATGATCGGCATCATCACCAGGCCGTTGGTCGTCCCGCAATCCTCAACGGTCACGACCATATCCTGCGCCACATCCACCAGACGGCGGGTCAGATAACCGGAATTTGCCGTCTTCAGTGCAGTATCCGCCAAGCCTTTACGAGCACCATGGGTCGAAATGAAGTATTGCAATACATTCAGACCTTCCCGGAAGTTCGCCGTAATCGGCGTTTCGATAATGGATCCGTCCGGCTTCGCCATCAGGCCGCGCATTCCGGCCAGCTGGCGAATCTGTGCAGCAGATCCCCGTGCGCCCGAATCAGCCATCATATAGATTGAATTGAATGAGTCCTGTGTTTCGGCCTCTCCCGCCCGGTTCGTGACGGTTTCGGTACCGAGTGTCTCCATCATCGCGCGTGCAATCTGATCATTCGTATGCGACCAGATATCAACCACCTTGTTGTAGCGCTCCCCATTCGTCACCAGGCCGGACGCATATTGTTCCTGAATTTCTTTCACCTCAATCTCTGCCTGCGCCAGTATGTCTGCCTTATTCGCCGGGATCACCATGTCATCCAGACCAATTGAGGCACCAGCCTTCGCCGCCTGCGCAAAACCGAGATACATCAGCTGATCCGCAAAAATCACGGTCGGCTTCAGGCCCAGCTGGCGATAGCTGGTGTTCACCAGGTTCGAAATCGCCTTCTTTTTCATCGGCTGGTTGATCAGCGTATACGGCAGGCCTGCCGGAACAATGCGCCATAATATCGCCCGGCCCACTGTGGTCTGCTGCAGTCGGGTCTGCTGTTCAGCAATGCCTTCAGCATCCTGAGTGGTTTCGGTGATTCGTACCCGCACCCGGGCATGCAACTCAACCTGTTGCGCATCATACGCCCGCTGCACTTCGTCGGTATCCGCAAACACCATGCCTTCACCACGCGCATTGATTCGCTCGCGTGTCATGTAATACAGACCCAGTACCACGTCCTGTGAGGGCACGATCACCGGCTCGCCGTTCGCAGGCGACAACACGTTGTTCGAGGCCATCATCAGCGCACGTGCTTCCAGTTGCGCCTCCAGTGACAGGGGCACATGTACTGCCATCTGGTCGCCGTCAAAGTCGGCATTAAATGCGGTACAGACCAGCGGATGTAACTGGATCGCCTTGCCTTCGATCAGGACCGGCTCAAACGCCTGGATACCCAGCCGGTGCAGGGTCGGTGCCCGGTTCAGTAATACCGGATGCTGGCGAATCACGTCTTCCAGAATATCCCACACATCGCTGGCACCTCGCTCCACCATCCGCTTCGCTGCCTTGATGGTGGCCGCCATCCCGCGTGCCTGCAGTCGGGCGTAGATATAGGGCTTAAACAGCTCCAGTGCCATCTTTTTCGGCAGACCACACTGGTGCAGTTTCAGAGTCGGCCCGACCACAATCACAGAACGACCGGAATAGTCCACCCGTTTTCCGAGCAGATTCTGCCGGAAACGACCCTGTTTACCTTTGATCATGTCTGCCAGTGATTTTAACGGTCGCTTGTTCGTACCCGTGATCACCCGACCACGCCGCCCGTTATCCAGTAAGGCATCAACCGATTCCTGCAACATGCGTTTTTCGTTACGCACGATGATGTCCGGGGCCGTCAGTTCCAGCAGACGACCAAGCCGGTTGTTACGATTGATCACCCGCCGGTACAGGTCATTCAGGTCGGAGGTCGCAAAACGCCCACCCTCCAGTGGCACCAGCGGACGCAGCTCCGGCGGTAACACCGGCAATACCTTCAGGATCATCCATTCCGGCCTGTTACCCGATTTCTGCAATGCCTCCAGTAATTTGAGTCGTTTCGCTATCTTTTTGATCTTTGCTTCTGAATTGGTGACTTCAAGCTCTTCGCGCAACCGGGCAACTTCTTTTTCAGCATCTATGGTGCGCAACAGCTCATACACAGCCTCTGCACCCATCCGGGCATCAAAGTCATCACCATGCGCTTCGACCGCTTCCAGATATTGTTCATCTGTCAGCAACTGCAACCGCTCCAGCGTTGTAGTGCCCGGATCAATCACGATATACGATTCAAAATACAGGACTCGCTCTATCTCGCGTAACGTCACATCCAGTAACAAACCAATCCGCGACGGCAGCGATTTCAGAAACCAGATATGCGCGACCGGGCTGGCCAGCTCAATATGCGCCATCCGCTCGCGTCGCACCTTGGATAAGGTGACTTCAACCCCGCACTTTTCGCATACGACACCGCGGTGTTTCAGTCGCTTATATTTACCGCACAGACATTCATAATCCGTGACCGGGCCGAATATCCTGGCACAGAACAAGCCTTCCCGTTCCGGCTTCAGGGTACGATAGTTGATGGTTTCCGGCTTTTTCACCTCACCATACGACCAGGATCGGATCTGCTCAGGCGATGCCAGCCCGATCGTGATGGCATTAAATTCCTTCTGCGTTTCTGACGATGGCATCATCTGCATGAATTCCTGCATCACACCTGCTCCAGATCTATGTTAATTCCCAGGGACCGGATTTCTTTCAACAGGACGTTAAACGATTCCGGTATATCCGCATCCATACGCTGATCACCATCGACAATACTCTTGTACATCCGGGTTCGCCCGTCCACATCATCTGATTTGACCGTCAGCATTTCCTGCAGGGTATAAGACGCACCATACGCCTCCAGTGCCCAGACTTCCATCTCACCAAAACGCTGTCCGCCAAACTGTGCCTTACCACCCAGCGGCTGCTGCGTAATCAGGCTGTAGGGCCCGGTGGAACGAGCATGCATCTTGTCATCCACCAGATGGTTCAGCTTCAGCATGTACATATAGCCGACTGTGACTGATCGCTCAAACGGATCGCCGGTACGACCATCGAATAAGGTCATCTGACCACTGGTCGGCTGTCCGGCCAGAGTCAGCATCTGACGGATTTCATTCTCGTTTGCACCATCAAATACCGGTGTTGCAAATGGCACACCATCGCGCAGGTTATGTGCCATCTCCAGCAATTCCTCATCGCTCAGACTATCCAGATCTTCTGGCTGACCACTGGTATTGTAGATCTGATGCAGAAATGCACGCAGTTCGGTCATCTGCGCATTGGTATCTAACATCGCCGCAATCCGTTCACCCAACCCCTTTGCAGCGAGCCCCAGATGCGTCTCCAGCACCTGCCCGATATTCATGCGTGACGGTACACCCAGTGGATTCAGCACGATATCGACCGGACGTCCTTCGCTGTCATACGGCATATCTTCTGCTGGCACAATCCGCGAAACTACCCCTTTATTACCATGCCGACCTGCCATCTTGTCACCTGGCTGCACCCGGCGTTTCACTGCCACATACACCTTCACCATCTTCAGCACACCCGGCGGCAGGTCGTCACCGGCCAGCAATTTTTGTTTTTCATGCGCAAACCGGTCGGCAAATGCCTCCCGCAGATTTCTGACATGTTGTCCAATCGCCTCCAGCTTGCTGGCCGCTGCCTCATTTTTCAGGCGGATCTCCAGCCACTGATCCGGTGCCAGACTATTCAGATAACTCCGGGTCACCTTGCCGCCTGGTTTTAACGGCTCGGGCCCACCCTCGGCAATCTTGTTCAGCAATAATTTCTCAATCCGGGCAAATGCATCGCCTTCCACAATCTGTTGCTGATCATCCAGATCCTTGCGCACCCGCTTCAGTTCATGCGCCTCAATCTGTAACGCCCGGGCATCTTTTTCCACCCCTTCCCGCGTAAAGATCCGTACATCAATCACGTTACCAGTGCAGTTCGCTCCGGCGCGCACCGAAGTATCCTTCACATCAGCAGCCTTTTCACCAAAGATTGCGCGTAACAGCTTTTCTTCGGAGCTCAGTTGCGTCTCACCCTTCGGGGTAACTTTACCCACCAGAATATCGCCTTCGCGCACTTCAGCACCCGCAAACACAATACCGGATTCATCTAATCTGGCCAGTTCGGCTTCATTGATGTTCGGAATATCTGCCGTGATCTCTTCTGAACCCAGCTTCGTATCCCGTGCCATACAGGTGATTTCTTCAATATGGATGGTGGTAAACCGGTCTTCCTGTACAACCTGTTCCGAGATCAGAATCGAATCTTCAAAGTTGTAACCGTTCCATGGCATAAAGGCAACGCGCAGATTCTGACCCAGCGCCAGCTCACCCTTATCGGTAGACTGACCATCTGCCATCACATCACCACGCCGGATCTGATCACCCACCTGCACCAGAGGGGTCTGGTTGATACAGGTATTCTGGTTAGAACGGGTATATTTGGTCAGATTATAGATATCCACACCGGCTTCATCCGGACGGGCCTCCTTCTCATTGACCCGCACGACGATCCGTGCCGCATCCACTGACTTAATGATGCCACCACGCCGCGCCACCACTGTGACACCGGAATCAACTGCCACCGTACGTTCCATACCAGTGCCTACCAGCGGCTTCTGTACGCGCAGATTTGGTACGGCCTGGCGCTGCATGTTCGCACCCATCAGGGCACGGTTCGCATCATCATGTTCCAGAAACGGGATAATCGAAGCCGCAACCGACACAATCTGTTTCGGTGCAACATCCATATATTCAATCTGTTCCGGTGGTGCCAGAGTAAAATCATTCTGATGGCGACAGGATACCAGTGCATCCGTCAGATGACCCTCTGCATCCACGGTCGCATTCGCCTGCGCAATGGTAAAGGCACCCTCTTCAATCGCTGACAGATAATCAATCTGTTTCGTGATCCGACCCTTTTTCACCTTACGGTAAGGCGTTTCCAGAAAGCCGTAATGATTGGTACGGGCATATACCGCCAGTGAGTTGATCAGGCCGATGTTCGGCCCTTCCGGCGTTTCAATCGGGCATACCCGACCATAATGGGTCGGATGGACATCACGCACCTCGAATCCGGCGCGTTCACGCGCCAGCCCGCCCGGACCCAGTGCAGAAACCCGCCGTTTATGGGTAATCTCAGACAGGGGATTGTTCTGATCCATAAACTGCGACAATTGTGACGAACCGAAAAACTCACGGATCGCTGCTGAAATCGGTTTTGAATTCACCATCGCCTGCGGCATCAGACCTTCTGATTCAGCCAGATTAAGCCGTTCACGTACCGCCCGATCAACCCGCACCAGACCAATACGGAACTGATTTTCGACCATCTCACCCACCGATCGCACCCGGCGATTCCCCAGATGGTCAATATCGTCCACCGTGCCTTGACCATTACGAATCGCAACCAGCATCTGTATGACCTGCAGAATATCGGAACTGTCGCCCCGCTGTGCCACCAGTGCCTGACTTTCTTTATCACCCCGACCAGCAAAATATTTTGCATCGTATAACACACGCACACTGTTATCGCTTTCATTGCCCAGACGGCGGTTAAACTTCATCCGGCCTACTTCGGACAGGTCATAACGATCCCGGGTAAAAAACAGATTATGAAACAGATTTTGTGCCGTTTCTTTCGTGGGTGGTTCACCCGGGCGCATCATGCGATAAACTTCAATCATCGCTTCTAATGCATTGGTGGTCGGATCAATCCGTAAGGTATCCGAGATAAAGGCACCATGATCCAGGTCATTGGTAAACAACGTCCGGATCTTTTTCACCTTTTTATCAATCAGCAGATCAATCAGTTCATCCGTTATCTCATCATTTGGTGAAGCCAGCACTTCTCCGGTTTCCGGATCGCCCACTCCGTGCGCCAGCACCTTCCCGATCAGAAATTCACGCGGAATGGTCAGTTTTCTCACGCCCGCATCGGCTAACTGACGCAGATGCCGGGCCGTGATCCGCTTGCCAGCCTCAACCACCAGATCCTTTTTTGCCAGGATATCGAAACTGGCGATATCACCGCGCAACCGCTCCGGCACCAGTGCGATATCCAGCTTACGTCTGCCCAGAGTGATCGTGTCTGTCTCAAAAAACAGCGCCAGAATCTCTTCTGTATCATAACCCAGTGCACGCAACAGGATGGTCGCCGGTAATTTACGCCGCCGGTCAATCCGCACATACACCATATCCTTCGGATCGAACTCAAAGTCCAGCCAGGAACCACGATACGGAATCACCCGCGCCGAAAATAATAATTTACCGGATGAATGGGTCTTGCCTTTATCATGGTCAAAAAATACACCGGGTGAACGATGCAGTTGTGAGACCACAATCCGTTCTGTTCCGTTAATAATAAAGGTGCCGTTATTCGTCATGAGCGGCATTTCGCCCATGTAGATTTCCTGCTCCCTGATATCCTTCACCTGCTTCACCCCGGCCGGTGCATCCTTGTCATAAATCACCAGGCGGACTAATACCCGTAATGAGACCGCGAAGGTTGCGCCACGCTGCTGACACTCTCGCTCATCAAACGATGGTTCACCTAACCGGTAACGCACAAATTCCAGAGCCGCGTTGCCGGAAAAGCTTTCCATCGGAAAGACCGACTTAAATGCCATCTGCAGACCCTGATCCTGCCGCTGATCCGGATCAATATCAGCCTGTAAAAAACTGCGGTAAGATTCAAGTTGTGTCGCCAGTAAAAAAGGTACCGGAAGAACATCCGTACTTTTACCAAAACTTTTACGCAACCGTTTTTTTTCAGTAAACGAATAGGCCATATATGCCATTCCTCATCAATAATGACGGGTACCTGCCGCATACCGCGACTGGTCAGTCACTCAGATTTATCCGGTGCCATGACAAAAAAGTTCCCCACTCCTGAGCGGAGTGAGGAACTTTATCCGAGGGGACCTTGTGATGCAGCGGCATAGTGCCGCTACTGGTGTTATTCAGACAGGTTATTGTTTGATGTCGCCATAATCATACATCTTATCCCGGTAGACAGAATCATAATAAACGTGCGGAAAGTCATCCTGTTTCTGTGCAGATAACTCAATCCACAGGCCCGGCCCCTGAATGCGCACATAAGCATACTTTTCGCGCAGATCAGTCGAATTGGACCAGCCGATCCGGATAGCCTCTGACTGTGCCTGATAACGTTGGCTCAACAAATAAGACAACTCAGTATTCACACCATCCACCCATTGCATGATTGCTGCCAGCAATAATACCCGTTGCGGTTCAGTCAGATACTGCACCGACAAACCTTGATCTGCATCGTCAGAAAACTTCTGATAGTCGCCTGAACCAGCTACAACATGCCCATATTTATTATGAAGTTCGGCTGCTGTTACTTGTTCACGGCTCAGGCTGCTGAGCAGCATCTGCATTGCTTCAACCTTATTGCGCATCGGCATCATCGTATTTCCGTTATGCTGAAATGCATTCGGCAATGAACTGATGAATACCGGCGTTGCCGCAACCACATCTGTACCAAACGCAATATGCTGAGTATAACGATGACCGCTGATCTGCAACAGCCATGGCTGGTTCACCGCCGGGGTGCCAAAGATCGCCAGATAATAATCATACTCAGTCACTTCAGCAGAAAAACCGATCTCTTTCAGATATTGATGTGACGCAACAACCTCGGAAAATTGCTGATACCCCGCTTCACCGAGTGCGGTCCGGATCACCTGCAGTGCTGCTGCGCGCTGTTCCTGATTCAGATCGCCCAGTGCCAGACCATTACGCCTGTAGCGGGCCACAACATTATGCGACCAGCCAGTCTGCACACGCGGATCGTCCTTTTCCTCATAAAACAGCATTTCACGCTGCGCTTCAGATAAGCGTACCGCGAATGACTCAACAGCCTGTATCAGGCGCATATTCGCAGCATCATAATCCCCTGGCTGAGTACTTTCAGCACACGACATCAGCGTAGTTGCCGTCATCAGGCATAACAGGCCGAATCTGAGGTTTTTTAAATACCGGATATGCATCACAAGCGCCCCTGTAAAATCAGTGGAAGAGCGCATCTGAAAACGATTGCGCTCACAAATTATTGCGTTATCCTGCTCATCAGCGAGAAAAGGCCGATAGCTGAAACAGCCATCAGCCTTCCCTGATGAAACACCTATCGTCTCGCGTTGAGAATTTCTGGCAATTGCTCTATTTAACGTCAACCGTTGCGCCAGCTTCTTCCAGCGTCTTTTTCACGTCTTCTGCCTCTTCTTTACTCACACTTTGCTTCAGTGGTGTCGGTGCGCCTTCAACGGCAGCCTTCGCCTCCTTCAGACCCAGGCCAGTGATCGCACGCACGGCCTTGATCACTGCCACTTTGTTATCACCAAAGCCAGTCAGAATTGCATCAAATTCAGTCTGCTCTTCAGCTGCTGCAGCCTCACCACCAGCAGGTGCTGCAACCGCGACTGCTGCCGCAGCAGTCACACCAAATTTTTCTTCCATGGCCGCAATCAGCTCGACCACTTCCATCACGGACATACTGGCAATCGCTTCCAGAATATCTTCCTTAGACATCAATCAAAACTCCCGGATAAATAAATCTTAAATCTCTTGAGGTATTTCTGAAACAGTTTTCAGACATCCTCTCTGGCGTCGCGGATTGCGGCTATCGTTCGTACCAACTTGCCAGGCACAGCATTCAGCGTCTGTGCCAGCTTCGCAACCGGTGCCTGCATCACAGACATCAGCTGACTGATCGCCTGATCATACGTCGGCATCTTCGCAAGCACATCAATCTGACCCGGCGGCAATGTCTTACCGCCAATGGCCAGCATTGTGACCTTCAGATTCGGATGATCTTCAGCAAAGCTCTTAACGACACGACCAGCAGCCCCCGGATCTTCCTGTGAAAAGGCCAGAACCAGCGGACCGGTCAGATCATCTGCCAGACATGCAAACTCTGTGTCCGCAACCGCCCGGCGTGCTAACGTATTTTTCACCACACGCAGATAAACACCATTCAATCGCGCATCACGACGTAACAGCGTCATCTCATCCACAGTCAGACCGCGATATTCCGCGGCCACTGCCGACAGTGCGTGACCGGCAACCTCAGCAAGTTCGGCGACGATCGCTTGTTTCTGCCCTAAATTCAGTGGCAAATTCGTCACCTCCAGTAAGTAGGGTCGTGAACCCCGTACAACACATGAAGGTTGCCGCCGGAAGATCAATCTTTCAGCAACCACCTTCCCCATGACCTGACAGACTATCAGGTCTTATGATACACCGCCGCAGATTCAGAATCTGAGGGCAGAGCGCCATCTGCGCAGGCAGATTAAGCTTATTTATTACATAAGCACCTGCGGTCTCGGATAACCCTCGGTCTCAGACCGGGATTCCAGATTTATAACTGAAGTTATGCGCTTCAGCAAAGGTCAAAGGCGTCAACATAGGTGCTGGCGTTACCCGGGTATGCTCTCCGAGGTACGCCATAAACCCATCCGTGGGGGCTCGACTGCGGCCATCCGGGCCGCAGACGCCCTCGGAGAGCATACTCAGGTAACGCCCGTTATGCACGGTGGAAAGACCACCTGTGTCGCTATTTTCAAGTGGACACCAGTACTTCGACACTTGTTTATGGTCCGACAAACACGCTGTTATTCTGAAAACAGCAAAGCTGCAGTCTCAGAGTCCATCTGATCTGCCACTAAACTCCGTCCCGTCTTACCCCTGCTGCGACTTCATGCAGCAATGACGCAGTGCTACCTGAAAGAGGTGGTTGTTCCACTTCACTGAAAAGCGCGATCAGTCATGACTATCCGAGGGCGTCTGCGGCCCGGTGGCCACAGCCGAGCCTCCACGAATGGGTTTATATCGTACCTCGGAGAGCCATGACCGAATCGCGCTGGAACTTCTGAAGTGTTGGCACTAAATCATAACCGGTGAATCAGTGGCAGTCACAATTTAATTATCTACCCCTAATACAGCACAACATATTGAACTATACAATCATTTGTTGTATCATCATTATGTTTCATTCGAAGAGTCACTGGAATCTTGGCTAAACGAGCTTGTAACAGTGTTTCATACATTGTTTCAAATAAATGATCCGTTGGCTCTAATCTAACGTAGACTCCAGAAGTTGCATTACAGGACAAGCCGCTCTCATTACTTGATGTGCCAACATAAACACGAGAATTATCATGACCTCCATTTGACACATAAAGCCTGTTAACTAGCACACCATTACATCTATCATTGTAACAAGATCCTTGACTTTTATTAAACTCATTAACCTCTTCCAATGGAGCAGGAATCATAGACCAAGCCAGATGAGACGTTAATATAAAGAATAACGTTAAAAAAGGGAGCGAGATTTTTTTCATTTCTACTTTTCTTTTTTCGATAGTATGCAAAATCGAATAGTTACTAAAAACACTAAATATCTAACGAAGCCGGATCAATGCTCAGGCCCGGGCCCATCGTCGAAGAGACTGTGATCTTTTTCAGATAAATACCCTTCGCTGCACCCGGTTTAAGCTTCTTCAACTCAGTCAGAATCGCCTGCAGATTCTGTAACAGAGCTTCCGGGCTGAACCCGATCTTACCAATCGACGCATGTACGATCCCGGCCTTATCAGTGCGGAAACGCACCTGACCGGACTTCGCATGTTTCACCGCCTGCGCCACATCCATGGTCACAGTACCCACCTTCGGATTCGGCATCAGCCCGCGCGGACCCAGAATCTGGCCCAGCTGACCAACCACACGCATCGCATCCGGTGATGCAATCACGACATCAAAATCCAGCACACCCTGCTTAATCTCATCCGCCAGCTCTTCCAGACCGACCTTATCTGCGCCAGCATCCTGAGCTGCCTGGACATTCACACCCTGAGTAAATACAGCAACCCGGACTTCTTTGCCGGAGCCGGCAGGCAGAATCGCTGAGCCACGCACGACCTGATCCGACTTGCGCGGATCAACCCCCAGATTCACCGCAACATCAATGGATTCCTTAAATCTTGCACCTGGCAGGCTGTTCAGCAATGCAAATGCCTGTTCCACCGGGTAGCTCTCAGTCCGGTCAATCTCAGCAGCTATCGCCCGCTGACGCTTAGAAGGTTTCGCCATTATGCAACACCCTCTACCGTCAGCCCCATACTCTGTGCTGAACCAGCCAGCGTACGTACTGCAGCATCCAGATCGGCTGCAGTCAGATCCTGTTCTTTAGTCCGGGCAATCTCTGCCAGCTGCGCCCGGGTGATCACACCCACCTTATCCGTATTCGGGCGCCCTGACCCCTTGCTGATTCCGGCTGCCTTTTTCAGTAATACCGCTGCCGGCGGCGACTTCATGACAAAGGTAAACGACTTGTCGTTGTATACCGTAATCACCACCGGTACCGGCATACCTTTTTCTAAATGCTGGGTCTGGGCGTTAAACGCCTTGCAGAATTCCATGATGTTCACACCACGCTGGCCCAGTGCCGGGCCGACTGGTGGACTCGGATTGGCTGCCTGGGCCGGTACCTGCAGCTTGATATAAGCGTCAATCTTTTTTGCCATGAATCACCTTCTGAAGTGGGTACAAACAAATGAGTCCTGCTCATTCTCCCCGAAATTTTACGGGCACACAGTCGTGTGCTTCCCTATGTTTTCTTCACCTGGCTGAATTCCAGTTCGACCGGCGTGGACCGCCCGAAGATTGAGACAGACACCTTCATGCGACTCTTGTCATAATCAACCTGTTCAACCACACCATTAAAGTCATTGAAGGGGCCATCAGTCACCCGCACCATTTCACCCGGCTCATACAGCACCTTCGGCTTCGGTTTTTCTGAACCATCCTGTACCCGCTGCAGAATCGCCTGTGCCTCTGCCTCACTGATCGGCGCAGGCCGGTCGCCCGTACCGCCGACAAACCCGATGATCTTCGGTACCTGTTTCACCAGATGCCAGGTTTCATCCGTCAGCTCCATGTGGATCAGCACGTAGCCGGGAAAGAATTTACGCTCGCTGCGGTATTGCTGGCCGCTGCGCATTTCCGTCACTTCTTCTGTCGGCACTAATATCTGATCAAACTGATCCTGCAGACCTGCCTGGTTAATCCGCTCCTGCAGTGAAGATTTCGCCTGCGCCTCAAGACCAGATAGCGCCTGTACGACATACCAGTGTTTTGCCATGTCAACCCTGCCCGGTGGCATATAAGACAAGCATGGACAATAAGGAATCCACTGCCCATAAAAACAATGCAGTAACCAGTACCACCAGAGCGATCAGCAACAGCGTCTGAGTCGTTTCCTGGCGCGTCGGCCAGACCACCTTACGCACTTCAGTCTGTGACTGAATGGCAAAACGCCACAGATGACGGCCTGGCTCGGTCTGCACCGCAATCCAGATCGCCAGCCCGATCACAGCCAGCATACCGAGCAGCCGGATCCAGACCGCCTGATCTGCATACCAGTAAAAACCCGCAATCGCCACAATCAGCAATCCGATTGATGCTGACAGCCTGATACTATCCACGATATAACCCGCCGGAAATGGCAGGCCAGGAGGGACTCGAACCCCCAACCTGCGGTTTTGGAGACCGCTGCTCTGCCAGGTTGAGCTACTGGCCTGAAGAATCAAGAGTTGCAGACGTGTGGAGCCCAGGAGCAGACTTGAACTGCCGACCTCACCCTTACCAAGGGTGTGCTCTACCAACTGAGCTACCTGGGCGAAAAGATGGAGCGGGTGATGGGAATCGAACCCACGTAGTCAGCTTGGAAGGCTGAAGTTTTACCATTAAACTACACCCGCAGGAAGCACCACAACCCTTATCGTATATATGGTGGAGGGAGGAGGATTCGAACCTCCGAAGGCTGAGCCGTCAGATTTACAGTCTGATCCCTTTGACCGCTCGGGAATCCCTCCGGAAAAACCCGTTAATTGTGCAGCAAATCTGACTATCTGTCAATCCTCATCCTGCCGCTGCTGCCGCACCTGAGTCACCAGATCGTCCATCAGCAGCAACATGTCCGGATGATTCAGACCACGCACGTTTTTGTAACGCCTATCAACCACGATAGCCGGTACGCTGCGGATATCGTAACGGCGCAACAGGGTTCTGGCACGATTCAGCTGCACCTGTACGGAAAACGACTGCATGGCCTGATCAAACTGCGCCTGATCGACACCATGGGCCTGCAGAAACCGGTCTATCGACTCCCGGGTCTTCAGCGCATTGTCCTTAACATGGATTTCCTCAAACCAAGCATGATGCAGAGATTCAGCCAGCCCGAGTAACTGCAGAGCATAATAAACTCTGGCATGCAGATCAAAATGACGCCCGAACAGGGCCGGTATCCGCACAAACTCAACATCCGCCGGTTTCGTCTGCAGCCAGGTCTCCAGCCCGGGCTCAAAACGAAAACAGTGCGAACAGCCGTGCATGAAAAATTCAATCACCTCAATCTTATCACCCGACTGGCCCTGATCAGGCTCCGGCAGGATCAGGGTATAATCCTGATTTTCGTCAAACGTCTTCGCAGCAGCCGGCCAGGCTATCACCAGACACAGGCTGCATAAGATTGCACGCCAGACCACAGACATCAGATACCTCCGCATCTCGCAATTAAAAATACAGCACACCGGATAACGCTGGCGCTGAGATCACCACACCAGTTTGAATCGCACGCGGCGTTGCCGCCTCCGGGTTATCAGCTGGTACGGAACCGGCGGGCCAGCCAGTAATCCACACTGACATAGCGTCCACCACCGATGAAAAATAACACAAACAGCATGATGCCGTAGGTGACAGCAAACTCAATCCCGTTGTTCAGTACCACGAAGTTACCGGCCTCTGTCAGCCAGGCATAATTACCATGCTCCTGCAGGATCGCTGTCGCACGCTCCAGGCGTTCTGCCGCTGCCGGTGTTTCAGCAATTGCTGCCCAGCCATGCTGCCAGTGTACAGTCACTGCAGCAACCACCATAGTAACCAATAGGGGGATCGAAATCCAGCGGGTTGCCAGTCCGAGCAACAGCAGGATTGCGCCACCTGCCTCAGTTAATGCCGCAGCCCAGGCCAGCAGCGCCGGAAATGGCAGGCCTAACCCCCAGTCCGGATTGCCGAACCAGGCAATGGTGCTGTCCATGCTGGCCAGCTTGTTGGTTCCGGCCATCCAGAATATCGGAACCAGATACAGACGGATCGCCAGTGGTGCCAGAAAGTCCAGAATCCGTGTAGCATCCAGCATATGCCGCGGACGCTGCAATAATTCAATCATAGCGTTTCCTCAGAATGGATGTCAGCAGCAATTCCCGCTGCGATAGAAACCCCCAATAAAAATAAGGGTTGTAGGG